>JAHWKJ010000769.1 GCA_019347905.1 Planctomycetota bacterium | reverse complement strand
GTGATTCCGGTTCACGCCATCAAAAGCAGCCCGTCTTGAGGCAACATTTCTTGAAGCGCTTGCCGGAGTCGCAGGGGCAGAGGTCGTTCCGTCCCAGCTTCTCGTCCAGCAGCTTGTCGCCGTGAACCACCCGCACGCCGCGTTTGACGTGCGTTTCCGACGGGAATCCCTGACGCCGTTTGCTCATCGTTTCGAAAAAATGGCTGTTCGTCGAAATGCTCGCTGATGTGTCGCATGGCGCACCTCCTCCGCACATCGTGGCGTCCAGGCTGGACACCAACTGACCGACGAGGTTCGCTGCATGTTGCAGGCTGACTTTCATTGCTTGTCGGCAGGCACAAACAGCACAGGTTCCAGCACGTCGCGAAACGCTTTGGCCTGGCGCAGGAAACCGAGGTCGGTTGGATGGGATCCATCGACGGTGTCCTCGCCGTCTTCGCCTAACAGCCCGTCGCCGGGGAGGTAGTAGAGATCCTCAACGCCGCTGGTCTTGAGCTCCTCGTAAACTTTGCGGAGCGCCGCGCGGCTCGTGGCGTTGCGCTCCTGGCGGGCGGGGATGAGAAAGGCGTCGGCGTAGGTGCGGTCCTCGACGAGCACGATCGGCGTGTTTGGCCGCGCGCGGCGAAGCAATTGCACCAGCGGCGCCGTGCGCTCCGTCACCTCGCGGGCGCCGATGTTCGGCAGGCAGTCGATGACGTACACAGCCGGGTCCAATTCGGCCAACAGTTCCCCCACTTCCAGCTCCATGCGGCCGTTGCCGGAGAAGCCCAGGTTGATCGCCGGCCGGTCGAACCAGCGCCCCAGAATTGCGGTATGCACCATCCCGGGCCGCGACGCGCAGCCGCCCTGCGTGATCGACGTGCCGTAGAACACGATCGGCTTCTGGCGGTCTTTCGGTCGCACGGTCGCTTTGCCGAGGGCGCTTTCTTTGGGGATGCCGATTTCGAGCGAGGTCACGCCGTTGTAGAGCGGCAGATACAGGAGGTACTCGCGGTGCCCGTGCGGCAGACCGCTGACGAGTGCGGCGGCATTCGTTTGAGCCGTCGGCCGGCCGGTGGCCAGCCACCGCCACTCGCCGTCTTCGCTGCGCACGTAGAGGTCGAGGCCGCTGACGCCGGTCGCGGGCATGTGCGGCATTTCCAGCCGCGGCGAGGAGAGCGTCCAGCGGGCGTGGATGGCCGGCGCGTCGCTTTCAAACCGCACGCACAGCCCCGCCGAATGCCGGCTGAGCGCCCAGACTTCGGGACGGACCCTTTCGCGGGCCCGGGCCGGCAGCCGGTCGTAGGGGGTTTCCGTGTCCGTCCAGCCCAGCCCTTCAATTCCCAGGAGCCGGGCGTCGTACCACAGGAGCGCGCCGTCTTCGCCGGCTTTGGCTTGAGAACGATCCAGCGGCTCGCCGGCCGGCGCGGTGCCAGCGAGGGCGACGATGCCTGACAGCAAGCCGATTGCGACGAAGATGTTTCGGTCCATGGTCTGCTTCCAGCCTCAGAACGAGATGGCCGCATGGCGTTCGACGCTTCAGCCGGCGGCGGCTGTGCGACAGACCTCCAGCATGGCCGTCGCCGCCTGCAGATCGGAGAGCGACGGCACCGGGACGAGTCCGCCGGCAATGCGGCGGCAGAACAGGTCGAGCAGCAGCTCGTGGCGGCCGCGCTCGGTGAGGGCCTCGGGATTCCACTCCTCATCCGTGCGCCAGCGGATCTGCCGCGGCTGCTCGAGGGCGGCTTCGCCGTCCCGGCAGGTGACGATGGCCTTCGGCGACAGATCGGTGCGGCTTTCCGAGAGTTCGATCGCCCCGCTGGCTGCGGGGCCGCCGCCCAGCGCCAGTCGCGGGAGCGGCACGATCGCCGAGACGCTGTCATCCGCCGGAGGCGTGCGGCGGTAGGTGATGCGGAAGGGGACCAGCGGCCCGTAGCCGCCTGCGTCCAGCCGTTCGACAAGTTCGACGCGGCCGCCCGCGATGCAGCCGCACCAGTCCAAAAGCTGGATCGCGGTCTGAATGGCCAGCGGCTCGTTTTCCTCTTTGCTCGCGAAGGCGGTCAGCGTCGCCTCGTCGAGGAC
>JAHWKJ010000768.1 GCA_019347905.1 Planctomycetota bacterium | reverse complement strand
CGGGGCAGCGTCTGGCCGAAGGCCTGCATCCGTTCGAATTTCGCGCGGTTGGCGAATTCCGACCAGCGCGGGTGGTAGCGGTACTGCTTGCGTCCGCGGGCGTCGCGACCGGTCGCCTGCAAATGGCCGCGGGGGTCGGGGCAAATCCAGACGTCGGTCCATGCCGGCGGAATCGCGAGCGAGTCGATGCGTTGGCGTTCAGCCGGGTCGGCGATCGCCCGCCCGTCGGGACGACGATAGCTGAAACCGATGCCGCGCCGCCGCCGCGAGATGCCCCGCGCGTCGTCGTCCACGTATTTCAGCCCCGCCCGTCGCGCTAATTCTTCCGGCGCTTGCAGCCCCGTGGGCGGTAAATCCTTTCGTCGAGTTGCTACCATGGTGAGCGTTCGTCTGAAGCCGGAACTGCTCATGCAACATCCATGCCGCCCCGCGATGGGGTCAGACCCCTTTGCGGATGTGCGACGTAGAACGTGGGGATAGTGGTGAGCCGCAAAGGGGTCTGACCCCGTACGTTCGCCGCAATGGGACAGGGGGAGTAAAGCCGCACCATGAGGCCGATCAGGAAGCTGCTGGTGGCCAACCGCAGCGAGATTGCGATCCGCGTGTTTCGCAGTGCGACGGAGCTGGGCATCCGCACGGTCGCCATCTACTCTGCCGAAGACCGCTACGCGCTGCACCGCTTCAAGGCCGATGAGGCCTACCAGGTCGGCCAGCCGGGCGTGCCCATCCAGTCGTACCTCGATATCGCGGAGATCATCTCGCTGGCGGCCGCCCATGGCGTCGATGCGATCCACCCGGGTTACGGCTTTCTGTCGGAGAACCCGCGGCTGGCCCGCGCCTGCCGCGAAGCCGGCATCCTCTTCGTCGGCCCGCCAGCGGAGATCCTGGAGCAACTGGGCGACAAGACCGTCGCCCGGCAAATCGCCCGGTCCGCGGGCGTGCGCGTGCTGGGCGGCAGCGACCGTCCGCTGGAAAACGCCGACGCCGGCCTGGAGGAAGCGCGGCGGCTGGGTTTCCCGGTCATCCTGAAGGCCGCGCACGGCGGCGGCGGACGCGGCATGCGGATCGTCGCCGCGGAAGAGGCTTTCCGCGAGGCCTACGAAGCGGCCGCCCGCGAGTCCCTCACCGCATTCGGCAGCGCGGAAGTCTTCGTCGAAAAGTACGTCGAGCGCGCCCGCCACATCGAGGTGCAGATCCTCGGAGACGCCCACGGCAACCTCGTGCACCTCTTCGAGCGCGACTGCTCGATCCAGCGCCGCCACCAGAAAGTCGTCGAGATCGCGCCCGCCGTCGACCTGCCCGCGGCGCTGCGCGACGAGTTGTGCCAGGCGGCGCTCGCCGTCGGCCGGCAGGTCGGCTACGTCAATGCCGGCACGGTCGAGTTTCTGGTCGATATCGACACGGACGAGTTCTATTTCATCGAGGTCAATCCGCGGATTCAGGTCGAGCACACGGTGACGGAGGAAGTCACCGTCATCGATCTCGTGCGGGCCCAGATCCTCATTGCAGGCGGAACGGCGCTGGGCGATGAAGCCATCGGCATCGAGAGCCAGGACGCCATCCACATCCACGGCTGCGCGGTGCAGTGCCGCGTCACCACAGAAGACCCGACCGCCAACTTCCGGCCCGATTACGGACGCATCGAGCACTACCGGTCGGCGGGCGGCATGGGCATCCGACTCGATGCGGGCACGGCGTTCTCCGGGGCGCTGGTGCAGCCCTACTACGATTCCCTGCTGGTGAAGGTGACGGCCCGCGGGCGGCACTTCGTCGAGGCTGTCCACCGCATGAACCGCTGCCTCCGCGAGTTCCGCGTGCGGGGCGTGAAGACGAACATCCCGTTTCTGATCAACCTGCTGGAGCACCCCCGATTCCTCGAAGGCAAGTTCACCACCACCTTCATCGACCACACGCCCGAGCTGTTCGCGATCCCGCGCCGCCGCGACCGCGCCAGCCGCCTCCTGCGGTTCGTGGGCGACACGATCGTCAACGGCAACCCGCTGGTGCAGGGCCGGCCCGAAGCCACCCGCCGCACGCCCCCGCCCGTGCCCGTATACCAGTC
>JAHWKJ010000263.1 GCA_019347905.1 Planctomycetota bacterium | reverse complement strand
ATCGACTCGAAGCAGAACGAAATCGATTGCTGCGGGAACAACTCCGGCATCCGGCATCGTGCGTCCGTCCGGAGCCACAGCCCCAGTGCCGACAATCCGATTCCCGGACATGACCGGCGCGGCCCGAGCCAGCGCCACCTGCGGCGCGACCGCTGTGAACGGCGGGAGCGCCGCGCCCCTCATGTCAGGTCCGGCCGTCACAGGCGGATGCCGCAAGTGTCCGCTTGGAGGGACTGTGACGGTCGGATGGGCGAGCGAAGTGCGTCCGGCAGTCGCTTCACGACCGTAAAAAAGAGCGGCAAATCCGTCGCTTGACTTCGCTCTCGATCTTTACTAATGGGGATCATTCTGCCGGTGGGGGCCTTTCCCTCCAAACGCCTGTAACGGCAGTTCGAAGCGCGGCCAGCGTCGTCAGCGTTTTTCAGCGATGAGGTGACCTCTGATGTTCGGTGCAGGGATTGTCGGTAGATCGGAACTGAAGCAACCGTGGATCGGCGGGCCGGATGTCGATCCGTTCGACCTGGTCGCCGTCTCCGGCGATCGCGCGCCGTGGCACGTCACGCTCGCAGACGATGACGACGATGAGTTCGAGGACGATCTGGAAGACGACGACGAGGACGATGACGAAGACGAGTTCGAGGAGGAAGAGTTCGAGGACGAGGAGTTCGAAGACGAGTTCGACGATGAAGACGAAGACTTCGAAGAGGACTTCGACGAGGACGAAGACGAGGATGACGATGAGGACGAGGACGACGAGGAATTCGACGACGAGGATTATTGATTCCCGCTAAGGGCACTGCCTCGTGCTGTACGATGACATTCAGGAGGCCGCCGGCGTGATTCGCGCCGCCGGCGCCCCGCCGCCGCGAGCGGGCCTCATCCTGGGCACCGGACTGGGCGGCCTCGCCGCTGAGATCGAACCCGCCGCCGTTCTGCCCTACGAAACGATTCCACACTTCCCGTCCTCAACGGTGGAATCGCACGCCGGCCGCTTGATCGCCGGCACTTTGCGCGGCCTTCCCGTGGCGGCCATGGACGGCCGGTTCCACTTCTACGAAGGCTACTCGATGCAGCAGATCACCTTCCCCGTGCGCGTGATGCGCGCGCTGGGAGCGGAGTTGCTGATCGTCACCAACGCGGCCGGGGGCATGAACCCGCACTACCGGCTGGGCGACGTGGTCGTGCTCGACGACCAGATCAACCTGATGGGCGACAATCCTTTGCGGGGGATCAACGACGACCGGCTCGGCCCCCGCTTCCCGGACATGTCGGAGCCGTTCGACCGCGAATCGATCGAACTGGCAATGGATCAGGCACTCGCCCTGGCCATCCCCGCGCATCGCGGCGTGTTTGTCGCCGTCGCCGGCCCCAACCTGGAAACGCGAGCCGAGTATCGCATGCTGCGGGGCATGGGGGCCGACGTGGTCGGCATGTCCACCGTGCCGGAAACGATCGTCGCCAAGCACGCCGGCCTCAGGACGTTGGCTTTCTCCATCGTCACCGACATCTGCCTGCCCGACGCCCTGGAGCCGGCCAACATCGACCAGATCCTCAAGGTCGCCGCCATCGGCGGCGAACGCCTGGCGCGGCTGATTCCCGCGCTCCTGGAGCGCTGGAAATAATTAGCGTTTCGCCGCGGCCCAGCGGGCCGCGCGCCGGCTCAACGCTCCGCGCGGCCCGCTGGGCCGCGGCTAAACGAGTTCTGGGCGATGCTCGGCAAACCACCGTACGGTGTGCGCGAGGCCGCTTTCCAGCTCAACCTGGGGATACCACCCGAGCAGGTGCTCGGCCTTCGCGTAGGAAACGAGATTGGAGCGCAAATCGCCGGCGCGCGCGGGGCCGTGGGACGACTTCGGAACTTTGCCAGAAAGCTCCGCCGATTCGCGCGCTTCGGTGCACAATCGATGCAGCCGCTGCGAGAGTTCGTTCACGTCCGTCGGCCGCGACGTGCCGATGTTTAAGGGCACGAACGCCTCCGGCAGGCTGGTCTCCATCGCCAGCAGGTTCGCCCGCGCCACGTCGCCCACGTAAACGTAGTCGCGGATGTATTTGCCGTCGCCGTTGATGATCGAGGGTTGTGCCGCCAGCATTCGCGTGCAGAAGATCGCCACAACGCCCGCTTCACCATGCGGGTTCTGCCGCGGGCCATACACGTTGGAGTACCGCAGCGCGACGCCGCTCAGTCCCCGCTCGCGCGTGTAGAAGTCCAGGTACTTCTCGCCGACCCATTTGCTGATCCCATAGGGCGACACCGGCGCCGCGGGATAATCCTCGGCGACCGGCTCACTCACGTCGCCGTACAGCACGCCGCCCGACGAAGCGAATACGATCCGCTCGCAGCCCGTGCGGGACGCACGATCGAAGACGTTGAGCAGTCCCGTCACGTTAACCGCGGCGTCAAACAGCGGCTCGCGCACCGAGCGGCTGACCGACATCTGCGCCGCCTGGTGGCACACGAACCGCGGCCGCGTCTGGTCGAACACCTTCCCCAGCGAGTCGCCGTCGCGAATGTCGAGCCTGTGCAAACGCACGTCCGCCGGCAGGTTTTCGCGGCTGCCGGAGCTGAGATCGTCCACGACGACCGGCTCGTATCCCGCCGCCAGCAGCGCATCGACCACATGACTGCCAATGAATCCGGCCCCGCCGGTGACGATGACGCGATCAGGCATAAACGAAGGTCTCTCGCGTTTAGCCGCGGCCCAACGGGCCGCGCGGCCCGCGGCTAAACAATGGACTCACTCAATCTGGAACTGCGACGCCGGTGCGAAAGGCCCATGATAAGCCGCCCGTGTGGCGGGTCAACGGCTCAAAACGGCCAGAACACCTGGATCAGCAGGATCGCAACCACCCACAGCACGAAGTTCAGCGGTCCACCGATGCGCAGGAAATCGCTGAACCGATAGCCGCCCGGGCCGTAGACCATCGTGTTCGTCTGGTAGCCCACAGGCGTGATGAAGCTCGCCGATGCCGACAAGATGAGCGCGATCAGGAACGGCCGCGGGCTGACTCCGAGTTGTTTGGCCGTCTCCAGGCAGAACGGAAACAGCAGTACGGCCGCCGCGTTGTTCGTGATGACCGCCGTCATCAGCGAACCCACGAGATACACGGCAGCAATGGCCGCGACCGCTCCCCAGCCCCGCGTGGCCTCGACGACGGCCCCCGCAATCGCGGCGGCCGCGCCCGAGTTCTCCAGCGCCGCTCCCACGCCGAACGCGGCGGCGATCGTCACCAGCACCTGCCACTCGATGCTCTGCCGCGCATCGCCCGACGAGATGCAGCCGAAGCCCACCATGGCGACCGCCGCCAGAGTCGCGGCCAACAGCGTCGAGACCGCCCCGGTCGTCATCAGCACAATCAGCGCCACGAGGACGCCCAGCGCCAGCCACGCCCGGTCCCGACGCAGCGGACGCCATTCGCCCACGTCGCTCACCAGGTAAAACGCCGGATCGTTGCGGTGGGTGCGGATGAAGTGCGATCGCACCTGCAACAGCAGCGTGTCGCCCGCCCGCAGGCGAATGTCGCCGATCTTCCGCGCGATCCGTCGACCGCCGCGGTGCACCGCGACGACCGCAGCCCCGTACGCGGCCCGGAACTCCGCGTCGCGAATCGTCTTGCCGATCAGCGGCGAGCTGTTGGAAACGACCGCCTCGCACATCCGCCGGCGGCGCTGCTGGCGCGGGGCCACGTCGTAATCGGGATCGGCCGTCGGCACCAGCCCCGGAATCTTCTCCAGCTCGATGATGCTGCTCACGACGCCCGTGAACACCAGCCGGTCGCCGGCCGCGATCACATCGTCCGGTCCCGCGGGCGCAACGGTGCCGCTGTCGCGGTCGATCTCGATCAAAAACAGCCCGGGCAGATGCCGCAGCCCCGCCTGTTCGACCGTCTGCCCCACCAGGCGGCAGCGGGGCTGGACGAGCATTTCGACCAGAAACTCCCGCCGCGTCTCGCCGAGCTGCTCGGCCAGTTCCTTGCGCTCCGGCAGAATCTTCGGCCCGGCCACATACAGCCACACGAAGCCGATGACGGCGTAGGGCAGGCCGACGAGACCAATCTCGAACAGCCCCAGCCCTTCCATGCCGTTCTCGATCATCAGCCCGTGCACCACCAGGTTGGTGGACGTGCCGATGAGCGTGCACGTCCCGCCGAGGATCGTCAGGAACGACAGCGGGATCAGCAGCTTCGACGGCGCGACCTCGTGCTGCCGGCACCAGTCGAGCACCACGGGCAGAAACATCGCCACGATGGGCGTGTTGTTCAGAAACGCAGACATGGGCAGCACGATGAGCGCCATACGGACCACCACGTCGCGTTCCGTCTTCGCGCGTCCCAGCATCCAGTGGCCGACGTGATCGAGCACCCCCGTCTCGCGCAGTCCGGCCGCCACAACGAACAACATGGCCACCGTCAGCATGCCGGAGTTCGAGAAGCCGGCGAAGGCCTCGTCGGTGGTAATCACGCCGGCCGTCGCCAGCACCGCCGTCGCCCCGAGGAACAACAGGTCCGGCGGCGCGAGATTCCTGACGAGGCCGGCCAGCACGACCGCCACCACGCCCAGCGTCAGCCATGCATCACCGCTCATTGAATTCGCCCCGCCTGCAATCGGTCGTTTAGCCGCGGCCCGGCGGGCCGCGCGCCGGAGTGCGTGCGACGTCGCCGACGCGCGGGCCGCTGGCCCGCGGCTAAACTAGGGTTTGCGTCAAAACAAAAAGGGCTGGAAGCGGACAACTTCCAGCCCTTGCGGAATTTGAATCGTCGAGGCCCGTCACCTCAAGGGTCAACGGCCGCTCGCCCCCGCCAGGCACAGAAGTGTCCCGGTGAACAACAGCGACAGCGGGTGGCGAGCGTGGAGAGCATCAGTGGGATTCTTCGGCACGCGGAGCGGGCGATCTTGAGGATGGAGGATGGAGGATGGCGTGGGCGACGGGCCGCCATCCTCCATCCTCTATCCTCCGTCCTCATGCCATCACCGCACCACGCGCGCCACCGGCGCCGGCGCCTCCGCCTTCGGGACCGGCGGCGGCGCAGGCGCCGCGGCCGGTTCTTCTTCTTCGATCGCCTCGTGGCCGCCGCGAACCAGACGCCGCGTCATCACCACCTCGAACACCAGAAACGCCAGAAACACATACAGCAGCGTGCGGGCCAGCGGCGCGCGGCCGGTGTCCGTGAACATCAGCTCCTTCAGCTTCTCGCGATTGGCTGCGAACGTCAGACGGCCGTCCTGGCTCAGCCGCTCGCGTTCCTCCGCATCGAGCGGCGTGAGGTCCGACTCGCCACGGTCGAAGTTCACGACGAAATGCTCCGTCCGCTCGCCGGGAGCCGACACCCCGCCTTGCCCCCCCTTACTAAGGGGGGGATAGGGGGGGTTCTGGCCAGGGACGTCGGTCCGGCGGCGGAACTCGTACACGCCCGGCAGCGACGTGTCGTCCAGCCGGGCGACCGCCCGCAATTCGTCGCCGGCACGCACCGCATCCAGCACCGTCTTGCCCGGCCCGTGAAAGGCGTAGCCTTCGACGCGCATTTCGGGCGGCACAGAAAGCACAAGCGGCTCGCCGGCCTCGACGTTACGGGACGATTTCTGCGCGGCCAGATACAGGATCAGCTCGTGCAACAGCGTCACATAGTCGTCCTTCGCGGGCAGCGTGCTCCAGTCGGCATCGATGGGCGCCGACATCAACAACACCCCGCCGCGACCGTAACGCCGCGTGACGAGGAACTCGTCGCCCGTATCGAAGCGTGCCGCGACCACCGGCATTGAACGGCTGGCTGGGAAGGGGTCAGACCCCTTTGCGGAGAGGCGATCTTCCAATGTCGAGTGTCGCTCGTCCGCAAAGGGGTCTGACCCCGTGGCGCGTACGTCATCCGCCGGCGGACGCGGATCGACCTGCCACCACGAGAGGAACCGCGCCTCCGTCAGGTCGCCGTCATGTTCCGCACGGAACATCTGCATCCACGGCAGGTCGAGGCTCTCGTTTGCCACACGGGCGCCGCCGCGCTCGCGGGCGGTCTCGCTCTCGATCGCTTCCAGCTTCGCCGGCAAGAGTCCCGCGCCGTCTTCGTACAGGAGTGAATTCCACGTCTGGGCATCGACTTTGTCGCCCAAGGCCACGAACAGTCCGCCGCCGCCTGCGACGTAATCCTCGAGCGCCCCCGCCTGCCGCTCGTTCAGCCGCCGCACGTTCGCCAGCAGGACCACGTCGTACTCGCCGAACCGATCGGCGTCGAGCCGATCCCAGGGCACCACCGTCGCCGCCACCAGCGGATCGGGGTTGAGGGCCGGGCTCAGCGCCGCCCGCGCGAGCACGGTTTCACTGCGGATGGGGTCGAGATGCGGATCGCCGTCGACCAGCAGCACGGGGATCGACTCGGCCACGACGACGGCGGCATCGGCGCGGTTGTCGCCCGGCAGGTTGTCATCGCCCACGACGACGCTCACCAGATGAGAGCCAGGCGTCGTGAAGCGGTACTCGAACTCGACCGTCACCTCGCTGCCCCGCGGACCGGGCGCCGGGAACTGGTACGTCTGCGACTTGTCGCGCAGCCGCTGCCCGTCCACTTCCAGAGACACCTGCCGGCTGGCGGCCGCCGTGCCGCCCTGATAGCGGACCCGCGTTTTGATCCGCACGGGAAAGCGGGCCACGGTCAGCTCGCGCGAAAGCGACAGCCGGTCTACGCTGAAGTTGCTGCGATCGGCATCGGCCGGCCACTGCCGGGCGAGATCGATCACCCACACCCGCGGCTCGACGCCGGAGAGTTTCCGCAAATCGTCGAAGCCGGCCCACAGGTTCTCATCGTCGGCCGCCCAACCGCGCGCCTGTCCGTCTGTGAGCACGATGCAGTCGCGGGCGGCGTTGGTCGTGCGGGTGAGGATCTGCACGGCCCGCGTGCAGGCTTCGGCCAGGTGCGACGTGCCCGAGGGCGGCGGCAGCGCATCGAGCGTCTCGCGCACGAGGTTGAAGTCCCGCGTGGGCGGATCGATCAGCACGCGGGCGCGATCGCGGGCGTCGATGATTGTCACCGTGTCGCCCGCATTCAACTCCTCGAGAAAGCGGTGCGCCCATTGCCGCGCCTCGTCGTGCGGCGTGCGGCCGCCGCCCTTCCAGCCCATGCTGTACGATCCGTCGATGACGAACACCACATCGCGGCTCTCCGACGAAACGAGGTTGGACAGGAACCCGCCCGCCACCCACGGCCGCGCGAGCGCCAGCACGATGAGCGCGACCAGCCCCATCCGCAGCAGCATGAGCAACAGTTGCTCCAGCCGAATCCGCCGCCGGGCGTTGCGACCCAGCTCGAGGAACTGCATCGCCCCCCAGTGGACGATATCGTAGCGCCGCTTGCTGATGAGATGCGCCAGCACCGGCAGCGACAGGCCGATCAGGCCATACAACAGCCACGGATTGAGAAAGCTGAACGACATCCATCCCTCACGGCCCGCCGACCACCATTCCACTCCATTCTGTATCGCTGTCGGGCAAACAGGTAGTCTCGCGCCGTTTAGCCGCGGGCCAGCGGCCCGCGCGACGCGCGACATCGCACGCGTAACGGCGCGTGGCCCGTTGGGCCGCGGCTAAACGACGGCTCAACTTTGATGTGGCGCGTTGAGGCCCTGGAATGGCGTGACGAACGGCCAGCGCTGGCGGCGCTTGTGCTCCCTGAGCGGGTTGGCTTCGACGTAACGGATCGCGCGCCGGATGTCCGCCGGATTGTTCAGGAACACCTTCCATCGGCTCGCGGACCACGGCGTTGGTGGCGATTGCCCGTTACGTGCGAATCGAGCCAGTGGGTGCAGCCCGTCGCGCGTCAGGCGCTTGGTCGCCTCGCCATTGAGCAGGTTCGTCACCTGCTCGACTTTGAAACGGTGCCGGGCAATGACGAGATGCACGTGCTCCGGCAGGATGGCACACGCCCAGATCGTAAAGCCGCTCTTGCGGCAGGCTTCGGCGAATCCGTTCGCCGCGGCGAGCGCTTGTTCGCCGGTGAGGACGACAGGCGGGTATTTCAGCGATTGCTTCGCTGCGAGGCGGGCCTGGCGGTCATGCGCGACGGCGGCCACCGAGCGGCGCGTGCTGACTTTCGTGGCTTTGCCGAACCGCACTAGTTCCCAGCTTGCGGCGAAGTCGGACCAGGAGCCGCGCGGATCGTTCGGCAGCCAGAACCCGTACGTCCCAAAGATGACGTGATAGCCGTGGACCAAGTTTACGGCCCCCCAAAACGATCGCTGCGCGATCATCCGCCGTTTAGCCGCGGCCCACCGGGCCGCGCGTCGTATGTGCGTGCGACGTCGCGCAACGCGCGGCCCGTGGGGCCGCGACTAAACGGGGTAGCCAGGCGCATGCGCGTCGGCATCGGCAGTTTGCCACATGGTGGTGCGCGTTTCCACACCTGCGGCCCCGCCGACGCGCGGTGGGTCGCTCGCGCGGGGTGGGCGTGGTAGGCTGCTGGGCGAGATTTCCGATTTAAACGCGGGGGAAGGCAGCGATGATGCGCTCGATCA
>JAHWKJ010000262.1 GCA_019347905.1 Planctomycetota bacterium | reverse complement strand
GAAGAGACAAGGTGACAAGGTGAGGGGGTGACAAGGTGACCGCTGGCGCGAGCTTTGGAAACCCTAATTGACATGGTGACGCCGTCACCCCGTCACCCCGTGCGGCCGGTGGCCCTGGTCAGAGACTGGCGTCGCCGGAATTTTCGCCGCGGCGGGTGGCCGGGACGAGGCGGTCGAGGATGCCGTTGACGAACTGCGGCGACTGGGCCGTGCCGAACTTGCGGGCCAGGTCCACGGCCTCGTCGATCACCACGGCCACCGGCGTCTTCGTTTGCAGGATCTCGAAGGCCGCCAGCCGCAGGACGTTGCGGTCGGTGGGGGCCATGCGGGCCAGAGTCCAGTTCTCGGCGACGGCGGAGATGCGCTCGTCGAGCATCGCCCGCCACTCCATGGTGCCCACAAACAGCCGCCACGCGAACGCCGCCAGGTCTTCGTCCGGGATTTGTTCCTCGATCATGGCGCGCACCGCATGCGCGCCGACGTCAGCATTGAGGTCGGCCTGATAGAGCATCTGCAGCGCCAATTCTCGGGCGCGGCTGCGACGGGCCATGGTGCTTACCAGACAACAATCGGTGCTGAAGGCCGCTCGGACGGAATCGTTCCCGCACACCACGCGGACGCGGCCAAAACTGCAGCCGCGTCGTCCAAGCCGGCACTTCGGACCAATTGTTCGCCGCAGGCCCGAGCGGCGTCAAGCGGAGTCAGACAAACTCGATGCCTACCGCGACAGCGTATTCAACATCCCGATGTACTGCGTGAAGATCGAGAAGATCAGGAAGATCACGAACATCGCGACAATGGCCCAGACGGCCCAGCCCAGGGCCGTCGTCAGGCCCTTCAGGTCGCGGCGGGCGTCTTCCTCGAATTGCGGGCTGAGACGGTCGAGCATCTCCGGCACCGTGCCCGAGGCTTCGGCCACCGCCACCATCTCGACAAAGTCCGGCGGAAACAAGCGGCTGGCGGAGAACGCCTGGCTCAGCGAACCGCCGTCGCGCACCGTCCGCCACAGGCCGGGCGCGGCGGCCAGAAATGCGCCGTTGGACGTGGCCCGCAAACTGGCCTGTAGGCTCGGGCCGATCGACATCCCCGACTGCTGCGTGAGCGCGAATGCCCACGAGAACCGCGCGATCGCGAACGAGCGCATGCAGCGGCCCACGACGGGGACCTGCATCAGCACGGGATCGATGACCTGCTTCCACTTCAGCGAGCGCCGCACGAACTTGTAGCCGGCGACCACCGCCGCCACCAGGCCCACGTTCAAGAGGATCCAGATGATGGCCCCGCGGCCGCCCACGAGGCCCAGGCCCGTCACGTCCCACGCTTCGCCGCCACGCGTCTCCGCAATCCAGCCGAGGATTGTAATCAAGAGCGCGATCACCAGCACGGCGGCCACATACTGGAAGGTGGGCCAGATCAGCGAACCGACCAGGTGCTTGCGCAGCCGCAACAGGTTCTCGTAGTGGGCCGCGAGGCTGCGGAGGATTTCCGGCAGCGACCCCGTCTCTTCGCCGACACCGACCATGTCGATCATCAGTTCCGGGAAGGCTTCGTCCTGCCGGCGCATGCCCTCGGCAACCTGGTCGCCCTCGGAAACGGCGGCGCTCACGCCGTCGAGCGCTTCGCGCGCCCGCGGGTTCATCGCTTTGCCGGCGGCGAGCGACAGCGACTTGCGCAATTCGACGCCGGAGGCCAGCATCGTGCCGAGATTGCGGCAGATGATCGACAGCGACTTGAGCGGGATTTGCCTGCTGAACACGATGGCCGCGCTCATTTCCAACGAGGGGGCTCCACGCGGCTTCATTGTAACCGGGCCGCATGCAAATGCGCATGGGATTGCCCGCTCAGCATTTTACGCCGGCCGTGGCGAAACCTTTTCACATCGCTCGCAGCAGGGGCTATGATCGATGTAGCGCGACGGTGAGTGGTTGCCGCTCGCGCTCGTGCCGCCGCTACCACCGATACAATCGATAGAAGCTTCGAGGGGACAGCCGATGATCATCAGACGCTTGACGTGGTCGCTTGCCGCCTGCGTGCTGGCATTGGCCGGCTCGGCGAGCGCCGACGATGACTCGTTCTTCCGCCGGTCGTGGAGCGAGCGCGAGTTCTCGCGCTATTCCGGCCCCGGCCCGTCCTTCTATGGGCCGCCGACGATCCGCCGCCGCTACGATCCGCCGCGGTACGAGTCGCCACGTTACATCGCGCCGGAATTCGACGGCCCGGACTTCGGTTTCGTGCAGCCACCGCCGACGGCGCCGACGGAGGGCTATCCGTCGATCCCGCTGGGCGAGCACCCGGTCGAGCGCGAGGCGCTTTCGGGCATCGGCCTGTATCCGCACGTTAAGGTGGAGGATCGCGACAACATCCACCCCTGCGCGGTGAAAAAGATCGTGTGCGTCAAAGACCCCCGCGACTGCGACAAGTGTCGAGACCGCTGCCATTGTGGTCCGCCGCGGTTCGTCTACGTCGAGATTTGCGTACCGCCCTGCAAGTGCGAAAAGATCGACGTCAAGCGCAAGGACGGCAGCAAGATCGAATTCGACTACGGCGATTACGAGGTCGAGCTGACGTCGAAAGACGGCGTCGTGTTCATCGACTACGACGATTGATCGCCGCGGCTCGAAAAACACTCGAAGCCCACCGGTTCTGGCCGGTGGGCTTTCGCGATTACGGTGCACCGAACAGCCGCTGCGCGAGCTGCGCAACCGCCGCGGCATCCCCGCCCGCCGGGTTGCGAAACGCCTCCGGCCGCACGAAGGCCAGCGCGGGTTCGTTCAGCCCCTGCCGAGCCGCCACGCTGCGCACGAGCGCCTGCTCTTCCGCGCTGAGCCGATGGGCCCGGCACAGCTCGAGGAACAATGCCTCGCTGCTGTGCGGAGCCGCAGCCGGAACCTGACGCTTGCGGTCCCACCACGACAGCACCAGCCATACCGCCAGAATCGCAGCCAGCGCCCACAGCAGATACGAATACTGCTCCGGGCCGCGGAAGTCGCGCGTGTGCCGCGCAACCGCGCGGAAGTCGGCAGCGGCGAGAGACAGCATAAGCCACATAGCCGGCTTCACCTTTCTGCGATCTCGACCTCGGCGGCCGATGCGTGCCTGGCAGAGGTTGTGGCGGCCAGCGCCCTCCTGGCCGCGTCGCGAACCTGCAGGTTCTCGTCATCGTCGAGTGCTGCAATGGCCCAGTGCGCTTCGGGCGTGTCCAGCGTGGCGAGCGTCTCCACCGCCGTCCGCCGGATCACTGGATCGGCGTCGCGCGACATGGCCACCAGCGAATCGAACACGTCCGCCGCAAGTCCCAACGCGACCGCCCCCCGCGCCGCACGCAGCCGGCGCTGCCGCACCGGACTCGACAGTTCCCTCTCCAGTTCGGCGGCGGCGCCGGGGTGAATCTTGCCCAGAAGTCCCCCGACGCGGCGGCACAGTTCCGGCTCCAGATGATCCGCAAGGCCCAGCACGCGTTCGAGATCGAAGCCCCCGAGCTCCTGCCGTGCGGCATCGCGCACCGCGGCGAGTGGACTGTCGAGCCGCTCGATCAACATCGAGAACGCCTGAGGTACGCCCTGGGAGCGAAGCTGCGACGTCGCCCAGGCCTGCACCTGGTCGTCTTCATCGTCCAGTGCGTCGAACACGAGATCGCGGGCCTGCGCCACGTCCAGCGACGCCAGAACTTCCGCCGCCGACAGCCGCCCTTCGACGCCGCCCCGGCGAATCATGTCCTCGTGAAACCGCCGTTTCGTCTCAAACGACAGCGCCGACGCCTGCACGTACCGCACGGCCGCGGCCTGAAGTTCCTCCGGCAGCCATTCCGGCGCCGGCGACTCCTCGCCCAGCCAGTTGACGATGGGAAGCTGCCCAAGGTTCTTCTGCTGGACCGCCGACAGCCGCTCGGGCAGCGACCGCAGCAATTGGCAGGCGAATGGCGGATCGTTCCTCAGCATCAACGCCCGCAGCGCTTTGGGATGCGGGTAGTCTTCGCTCAAAGACTCCACCACCAGCCGCATCACGCCCGGATGCGTACTCGCCGCCATCAGCTCGGCCGCCAGCTCGCGGCAGGCGGGAACCGACTGCCGCAAGACGTAACGCACGGACTCGCTCGTCGGCCGGCCCAGGCTGAGGACGGCTTCGACGAGCTCCTCGGGCCGTGCGAGATCGTCCCAGTGCCGGCAGGCGCCGGTGAGGACCTCCAGGGCGTCTTTCACAGTGCGGTCGACTTCGAGCGACGGCGTGCCCAGCGGCGGACGATGGCGCTCCTGCAGTTCGTACAGCCGCCGGATCAGCTCGCGGAATACATCGACGGCCCGCTCGGCTTCATCGGGAGCGTCCGACGACGTCAGACGGATGACCTGCCCAAGATGCTCCCACGCCGTCGCCAGCCGCACGAACTCCAAAGCCCGGGCCCGCAAACCGAGATCGCCGGAAAGCAGGCAGTGGTTGACACCCGGCGCGAGCGAGCGACGGTTCTCCGCCAGCAGCCGGTGGATATCGCGATCCAGGCGATCCAGCCGTCGCACCAATTCGACCGCGCCGCGGGCGCTCTCGCGGCGAACGAGGGCGGCCGCCGCCAGACGGACGATGCACTCGTCGCCGCCATCGAGCGCTGCGGCCAGCACCTCGACCGCGCGCTGGTTGACCGTGGCGGCCAGCAGGTCGAACGTGGCAGACAGCGGATCGGACATCGGCCCACCGACGGAGGGCGCAGACGGGACGCACGATTCAGCTATCGAGCGCGCTCACCAGGCGCCTGCAACTCCGACCGCACCGCCGGCACGACCGCCCCACACGGTTCAACCGGCCGGGTGGCCGGGGCAAAGGCTGGCTGCCGGAGGAGGCTCGTTGATCGCTCCCCAGAACAAGCCCACCTGCTTGAGAACTTCGATGAAGTCCTCGAAACGCGCCGGCTTCACCACGTACGCATTGACCCCCAGCTCGTAACACGCCAGAAGATCGTGCTCCTCGCGAGAGCTCGTCAGCACAACCACCGGCAAGCGCCGCAGATGCATGTCGCTGCGGATCTCACGCAGCACGGCTGTTCCGTCGTGCCCCGGCAGTTCGATGTCCAGCAGCACGACGGCAGGATCTTCGAGCGCGCGCTCGCTGTAACGTCCGTGGCGACGAAGGTACTCCAGCGCCTCGCCGGAATCCCGCGTCACCACGAGGCTGTTGGCGAGTGCGATCTCCTCGAAGGCTGCGATCGTCAACGCACCGTGGCGCTCGTCGCTCTCAATTAGCAGGATCGGTCGCAGATTCACCATGGGCGAATTGCTCCCACAGGGGTTTGTCGGATGACCTCAGTGGGGGACAGCCTGAAGCAATTGACGTTCCACGGCCCAACGGCCATCCTCAAATGAGGCCGATAACAGCCCAAACCCCGGTCTGCCCCGGGGTGCGACCTCCGGACTTTCGCGGGGAGGAGCGGCTCCAGCGACTCACCTTGGTTGGACCAGCCGCCCCACACCCGATTCGCCACCGACCAATTGTTTCTCTATGCGACCAATCCGCCTGCACGCGACCGCTCTGGCCGTCGCACTCTCAACGACTCTGGCGCGCGGCGGCTGATTGGCCGCATTGGCGCGGGCCGGCCCGAAACGGCATCACCAGCGAAGCGTCCGGCTGGAGCGGCCGCCTCTGGCCCGGCCCGGAATCGTGGACCGCAGCCGTGGGCGAAGGCTCCACGTCGCCACTCGTGGTTTGCGGGCGGAGATTGGCGAAGATGCGGCCCGCCGTCGAGGCCGCCACAGCCTCGTGAAGCCCATTCCGGGCGCAATCATTCTTCTTCGCTGGCGGCGGCTTTCACGACGTCGGCGGGCTTTTCTTTGCCCTTGGCGGCGACCGGCGCTTCGGTGATCGGCTCTTTGATCGGCTGGATGAAGTACAGCTTCTTCGATTTGGCGCGAAGCTGCTCCAGCTTCTCTTCAGCAGCCGTCCGCTGGTCGTAGGGGAAGCGGGCTTCTTCCTTGAGGCTGCCGCTGAACACGCCCCACACCAGGCGCTTTCGCTGCGGCAATTTATCTTTGGCGCGCGAGGGGCGCTTGGTGGTTGTGGCCTTGCGCTTGGCCTTTTTGGCCTTGGGGGCGGCCTTGTCGACACCTGCGGCCTCGACTTCTCGTCGCTTCTGCAAGCGGCTGGCGGTCTTGCGTGCCATCTCTGGGGCGGTCCTTCCGGCGGAAAACTGCTGGCGAATCCGTGGACGCAAACATAGCAATTCCCGTGTCGTTCCTCCAGCATGCGGGGCGCGGTCGGCTTTCGGGTTTGTTCCTCATCGCCCGAACACCGCGTGCGGGCGAATTCATTCACATGCGCGGTGATCCGCTCAGTGCGTGACGAGAATTCCGCGGCTCGCATGCGAGGTTGTCCGCGGGTCGGCAGGACGCACCGTGATCTCGACCTGCTGGCCCAGTGCATTCAGGAATCGCAAGAGACGGTCAAGGCTGTAGCCCTGGACGCGGCCTCGAACGAGAGCGGAGACCTTTGGCTGGTCGAGCCCGAGCACGTCGCCGGCCCTGGCCTGCGTTAGCTTTCGTTGGGAAATGAGCTCGCGGATGCGTTGAACAAGCTCCGCCTTTGCGAGTGCGAGGTCAGGATTGGGGACCTGCAGATCGGCAAACACATTGCCGCTGCCCGGTTCGATGAGAGCAGGTGCCTCAGCCTTCGTTTTTGACTTTGCGGTCTTGCCTTTTGCTCGACTCGGCATAGTGCTGCTCCGCGTCCTTCAATCGGCTTCGGATTCTCGATTATGCCTATTTTGGCATGGCCGCGACAAGGCGTGGCGGTTCAGTGTCAATTGCGCGGGCCTTTTCCGTGACAACTTCAGCGGGCATAATCGCAGACAGGAGGTGGAGGCGACACCCAGGAGGGGCGTGGATCGTAGGCTTCGGGCGGAGTCTGCCCGACAAGCGCGTGAAGGTAATTGCATGGCTTACACTCGCCGCGATGTGTTGCTGTCGGCCGCCGGGCTGGCGGTGGGAGCCGGTGCCGTCGCCGCCGAGCTGGCGGCCGCTGACGAGAAGCCCGCGGAGATCGAAAGGGTCGCGACGCGCGGACGCATCCGGCAGTCGCTGGTGCACTGGTGCTTTCAGAAATACTGGCCCATCGAGAAGATGGCCCGGATCGCCGCCGGGCTGGGCCTCGAAAGCATCGAGTTGGTCTCGCCGCAGCACTGGCCCGTTCTGAAGCAGCACGGCCTCGCCTGCGCGATCGCCTCCGTCGACATGAGTCCGGACCCGCCGTTCATGAAGGGCTTCAACAACCCTCGCTATCACGCCCGGGTGATTGAGGCGACGAAGAGGTCCATCGACGCGGCGGCTGAGTTCGGCGTGCCGAGCGTCATCGCCTTCACCGGATACAAGTACCGCGATGCCGACGATCCGAGCAGCGGGGAGATTTCACCGGACGAGGGGATCAAGAACTGCGTCGAGGCTTTCAAGCGGGTGCTCGGCCACGCGGAGAAAGCGGGCGTCACCCTCTGCCTCGAAATGCTCAACACGCGCGACGACTCGCACCCCATGAAGGGCCATCCCGGCTACCAAGGCGACAGCACCGAATACTGCGTCGAGATCATCGACCGCGTGGGCAGCCCGCGGCTGAAGCTGCTGTTCGACATCTACCACGTGCAGATCATGGACGGCGATGTCATCCGCCGCATCCGGCAGCACAAAGACGTCATCGGTCACATCCACACGGCCGGCAACCCCGGCCGCGGCGAGCTCGACGCCGACCAGGAGATCAACTACCCCGCCGTCATGAAGGCCCTGGTCGAGGTTGGCTACAGGGGCTACGTCGGGCAGGAGTTCATTCCCACGCGCGATCCGCTGGCGGGACTGAAGCAGGCGGCGGCGCTGTGTGATGTTTGAGGCGGGTGGAATAAATGACGAATGACGAAGTCCGAAGGACGAAAGAATGACGAAGCCCGAATGACGAAATGCAGGCGAGATGCGCGTCAGATGGTTTCCAGCGCCCGCAGGGGGAAGACCTCGACGTTGACGCCGTCGCTGAAGATGGCGTGCTCGGGTTCGGCAACGGGTGAGATGCCGTTGGATGCGACGAGCGTCTCGTGCATCCGTTCGAGTCGCACTTCTCGCAGCGGATAGCGAGGGTGGTGCACCTGGCCGCGGAAGAGGCGGCCGCCGGGCGTGCCGGCGTAGAGGATGTAGCGCTCGATCAGAAAGTGCGCCAGTGTTCCCGGCGCGGCTCGGCCTTCCTCGGCACGCTCCGCGGCCGGAATGGGCGGGCCAATTTCCGCCTCAATGGAGGTGCCCGCTCCCGGCGTTCCGGGCCACAGCCGTCGGCTTTCGTATGTGATGCGATTCCCCGCGCGGACGACGCTCATCGCCGCGCGAAAATAGTTCAGCCGCCAGCGCCAGCGGGCCACGCGGACCGCCGGAGAACACGCCGCATCGAGGCTGAAAAACCACACGCCCGGCCCTTCGCCGCGGCGATGCACATAGGTCCGCACGTTCGTCTCGGCGAACGCAGAAAGCACGGGGAGGGGCGGGAACCAC
>JAHWKJ010000261.1 GCA_019347905.1 Planctomycetota bacterium | reverse complement strand
TGACGAGGTGACGAGGTGACGAGGTGACGAGGTGACGAGGTGACGAGGTGACGAGCACGATCGCGATCGCGAGTGAAATCAGGTTCGCCGTCGTCAGCGGCACCGCTTGCAGTAGACCTTCGGGCCGCGCCCGCGCCTTCACCCCGTCACCCCGTCACCCCGTCACCCCCTCACTTTGTCACCTTGTCACCCTGTCTCTTCTCGCCGCCGGCTGCGTGCAGGACATGGCCGACCAGCAGAAGGCCGAGCCCTTCGAGAGGAGCGGCTTCTTCGCAGATGGCATGGCCTCGCGGCCGCTGCCGCCCGGAACCGTCGCCCGCGGACGCCTGCGGGTGGATGACCATTTCTTCGACGGCACGGTGAACGGCGAGCCGGCGGAGACGTTCCCCGAGCGCGTCACCAGCGAGTACACGCCCGAGGCGCTTCTGGCCCGCGGGCGCGAGCGGTTCGAGATCTTCTGTTCGCACTGCCACGGCAGCATTGGCGGCGGCCGCGAGGGCAGCCCGCACATGCGCGAGTTGACCGGCATGGTGGTGAAGGCCGGCTTCCCCATGCCGCCGACGTATCACACCGACCGCCTGCGCGCAGCCCCCATCGGCCATTTCTACGACGTGATCACCAACGGCTTCGGCCGCATGCCATCCCACGCATCGCAGATCCCGCCCGAAGACCGCTGGGCAATCGCCGCCTGGGTCCGCGCGCTGCAGGCGAGCCAGCATACAGCATTGAGCGAGCTGACCGAAGAAGAACACGCGTTCCTGGAGTCGCCGACTGACACCGACGCACCGTAAGCACCAGCATCTGGAGAGCCGACGGCCCTTCCCACTGCCGCCGCTGTGTTTTCTTCATTAGTGGGAATTAGTGGACATTAGTGTTCCCTGAGGAAAGAAAAATCGCCGGAACACTAATTACCACTAATGGGACACTAATCTTTTGAAACTGTGACTTCCGCGTAACTGTGGCTGATCTCGACCAATTGAAGGCGCGCGTCGTTCGCTGGCAATGGGGCTCGCTCATCGCGGGCGCCCTCGGGCTGGCGGCGTGCGCCTTCGCGTTTGTCGATCGGCCGGAGGCGTTCTTCCAGTCGTGGCTGCTGGGGTACATCTACTGGTGGAGCGTGGCCATCGGCTGCCTGACGCTGCTCTCCATTCACCACATGACGGGCGGCAAGTGGGGCTGGGCGGTGCGGCCGTTTCTGTCCGCCGGCGTGGCGACGCTGCCCTTGCTCGCGGTGGCTTTCATCCCCGTGTGGTACGGCATGGAGCGGCTCTATCCGTGGACGCGCGAGAGCGTCCTGGAGCAGTTCCCGCTCGTGCGGCACAAAACGCCGTATCTCAACGTGCCGTTCTTCGTCGGCCGCGCGATTGCGTGCTATCTCATCTGGATGGCGCTCGGGCTGCTGCTGACTCGCCGCGGGCGCACAGACGGTGAAGTTCCGCACCGTCCGCAGGCTTTGCCCAAAAAAGGGAACAGTCCCCTTGCTGCAGTATCGTCGGGATCTGCTCAATCGAAGGAGGGGGACAGTCCCCTTTTTTGGGCAAAGCGGCCGGCGCTGTACGGCCGGGTGGGGGCGGCGGGTATGATCCTCGTCGTGCTCACGGGGACCATCGCCGCCATCGACTGGGTGATGTCGCTCGAACCGTTGTGGTATTCATCGATCTTCGGCCCGCTGATGGTGGCCGGCGGCGTTGTCGGCGCGATGGCCCTGGCCTGTTGCTCGCTGGGCCGGCTCACGCTGACCGCCGGTCAAAGTCCACCGGTGCCCGGCGATGTCCGCAACGACCTCGGCAATCTGCTGCTGGCATTCGTGATGATCTGGGCCTACTTCAGCATTTCGCAGTACATCATCATCTGGTCGGTCAATCTACCCAGCGAAGCATTCTGGTTTGTGAAGCGGCAGGTGGGCGGCTGGGAGCTGTTGGCGATCGCCGTCGCCCTGCTGCATTTTCTCGCGCCGTTCTTGTGCCTGTTGTCGCGCGACGCGAAGCAAAGTCCACGGACGCTGGCGTTCGTCGCCTCGCTGCTGCTGGTGATGCACGCCGCCGACCAGTTGTGGATCATTGCGCCGTCGTTCGACAGAATTGCATTCCGCATCGCTTGGACCGACGTCGCCGCCTGGCTGGGTCTCGGCGGCGTCTTTCTGGCCATCTACGCGGCACGGCTCAAAGCGGGCCTGGACCAGTTACGCCTCCTTGAAGCCGAAGCACACGAGAGGCCGCACGATGACTGAGCCCGAACGAAAAGGCGAACAGGCGCACGAGCCGCTTTCCACGAACGTCCGCGGCGTCGTGCTGTTCGCGATCGGCCTGGCCGTGCTGATCGCGGGCGTACTGGGGCTGATGCGGGCCACCTCCGCGTGGCTGACCGCCGCAGGTCCGCCGGAGCCGGGGCCGCCGCAGCCGATTTACGAACGCGCCGGCGCGCCGCCGGAGCCGCGGCTCAACCCGGACCAGGCCGCCGACCTGAAGCAATTGAAGGCGCGGGAGCTGCGGATCCTGCACGAATACGGCTGGATCGACCGCGACCAGAAGATCGTCCGCGTGCCCGTCGAGCGCGCCGCCGAGCGACTCGCCGCGCAAGGCTTCGAAGCCCTCGCCCGGCCGGCAGCAAAGGACCGACATGCAGCAGATTCACAGTGAGCGCACGACAGCCCGGCCAGCGCGGCTGTCGCGACGGGCAGCGATCGCACTGGTGGCTGCGGCGGCTGTCGCGCTTGCGGTTGCGGCGCAGGGCGGCGACCGAGCGGCAGCGAGTGGCGACCCCTTGCGCGATGTGGGCATCGACCCCCAACTCGGCGCAACGCTCCCCATCAACTTGTCTCTTCGCGACAGCGACGGAACCAGCCTCCGCCTCGCAGATTGTTTCCGCGGCCGCCCCGTCGTCCTGCAACTCGTGTACTACGAGTGTCCCATGCTCTGCAATCTGGCGACGAGCAACCTGATCCGCACGCTGCGGACGATGTCGCTCGCGCCGGGCCGTGAGTTCGACCTCGTCACCGTCAGCTTCGATCCGCGCGAGCCGCCGGCGCGGGCCGCGGCCGCGAAACGCACCGCCCTCAAACGCTACGGCCGCCAGGTTCCCGACGACGGCTGGCGGTTCCTCACCGGCGACGCAGCCGCCATCGACGCGCTCACAAACGCCGTCGGCTACCGCACCGTCTTCGACACGAAGACCGGCAGCTATTCACACGCCGCCGCGCTCATCGTGCTTACGCCCGCAGGCTCGGTGTCGCGGTACCTGTACGGCGTCGATTACACGGCCCGCGACCTGCGGCTGAGCATCATCGAAGCCTCGCGCGGCGAGGTGGGCCATCTCGGCGATGAAATCCTGCTGTTGTGCTACCAGTACGACCCATCGCGCGGCCGCTACGGCCTCGCGATTATGAACCTGCTCCGCCTGACCGGCGGCCTGACGGTCGCGGTCCTGGCCGGCGGCATCGTGTGGATGATCCGCCGGGATCGGAAGCGAGCCGGCGCTGCGCGTGTGGGTGAGTCTTCGCACGATACCCAGGCAGGATGAGCAAGCGAGACGCTTGCTCTACGACCGGGCGGCGCTTGTGACCTATAATGCCGACCGGCGCCCGGCACCGCGGCGCAGGATCCGTTCGGTTTCTTTTCGCAGGCCCGCTGCCGATGACTCGTCCGCCAGACGACGATCACACCGCCGATCAAAGCCCTGTCGACGCCGCTCGTGAGGTGGAGGATCCCACGATCGACGAGTCGGCCCCTGTCGAGGCGGATGAGGACCGCACGCAAATCTCCACGTCACAGCCTGCCGGCGGGCAGCGGCCAGCGCCCATCCAGTGGCCGGAAGAGGCCGACGCTGCCGACAAGACATTGATCGATTCGCAACTCGCGACCACCGACCGCGCCGGCGCCCCCGCCGATCAGGCGAGTTGCGAGGTCCGCGAAGAAGGCGGCACAACCAGGGTGGGCGCCCATTCCGGCCGCACGATCATCGCCGGCGGGAGCGACGACGAACGCAGCGGCACCGTGCAGAATGAGGCCGAAGTGACCTACGTCTCCGGCCGGCGCTCCCCGGGAGGCAACGGCCGACGCAGTCACGGCGAGTCGTCGGGTGTCGCAGCGGGCAGCGAGTCCGAACGCTACGACCTGGTCGAGGAATTCGCACACGGCGGCATGGGGCGCATCTGGCTCGCCAACGACGTGCGCATCCATCGCGAGGTGGCGTACAAGGAACTCCTGCCGCGGGCGCTTCGCGATCCCGACGTCGTCGCCCGCTTCGTCGAAGAGGCGCAGGTCACCGGGCAGCTCGAACACCCGAGTATCGTGCCGGTGTACGAGCTGGGCCGGCAGCAGGATGGCACGCCGTTCTACAGCATGAAGCTGGTCCGCGGCATCACCATGCGCGATGCCATCAAGCGGTGTCACGCTTTGCCGGCCGGCTCGACCGAACGGCGGCTGGCGTTCGTCAGGGTGCTGCGGGAGTTCATCGCCGTCTGCAACGCACTGGGCTTCGCGCACGAGCGGGGCGTGATCCACCGCGATATCAAGCCGCTCAACGTCATGCTGGGCGACTTCGGGGAAACCATCGTGCTCGACTGGGGCATGGCGAAGATTCTGCCCGAAAGCGCGCTGCCGCCCCAGGCCACAGCACCCGCCTCCGCGTCGGCGGCGCCCGAGGAAGGCGACGCGACGCTGGCGGAATCCCGCGTCGTCTCGACCGTGCACGACAGCGGCTCGCAGGAGCATTCCCACAGCGGCACGCCGCACTCCTGGCGGCGGCATTCAGTGACGACCGACGCCCGCACCGACGGCAGCCGCACCGAGATGGGCTCCATCATGGGCACGCCCAACTACATGTCGCCCGAGCAGGCGTTGGGGCTGGTGGACGATCTCGACACCCGCAGCGACATCTACTCGCTGGGGGCGATGCTGTACGAGATTCTCACGGGACAGCCGCCGGTCCCCAAAGGACTCAAGCTGCCGCAGAAGCTGAGGTTTATCGCCGAAGAGCGGATGGAGCCGCCGCGGAAGGTCGATCCCACCATCGCCGCCCCGATGGACGCCGTGTGCCTCAAGGCGCTGGCGCGGCGAAAGGATGACCGCTACCAGACGGCCCTGGCGCTCGCGGCCGACGTCGAGGCGTATCTGGCGGACGAGCCGGTCTCGTGTTATCGCGAGCCGTGGCACGTCCGCACGCGGCGCTGGGTCCGCCGGCATCGCACGCTGGTGACGTCTGCCGCGGCGGTGCTCGTTGTGCTCCTGGCCGGATGGCTCGCCTGGTCGCTGGTTGAAAGCCGCAGAATCGACGCACGCCGCACCGACGCCGAATTGGCCGTCGCCGAGGCCCGTGCAGCCGTCGAGCGCGGCAACTACGACGCCGCCGAAAACCTGCTGACGGCCGCACAAGGAAAGCTGGCCGGCGAAGGCGCGCTGTCCACGCTGGAGCAGAGCGTCCGGACGCAGCTTACCGACGTGCGGCGGCTGCGCGAATCCGACGCCCGCCGCCGCACCGAGCAGAAGCTGGCGGAAGCCCGCACCGCCGCCGAGCGTGGAGATCACGCCGCCGCGCGGACCGCGCTCACCGCCGCCGCGGCCGTTGCGGGACGCGAGCCGCGATTGAAGCAGCTTTCCGGCAGAATCGCCGCGGAGCTGTCGAGCGTGGAGCAGACCTTGCGCGAGCGGGCCGCCGTCGACGCCGCCCAAGCGGACTTCGTGCGCTTTGAGGAACTGGCCGACGCCGCCCGGTTTTACGGCAGCGTGTTCCTCGGCGAAAGCGTAGAAGCCTACATGGCGGAAGCGAAGCACGCGGCCCTCGACGCGCTCGACGTGTTTGACCTGCGCGAAGGGAACTTCGCCGTGGCGCTTGCGCCGCGAGAACCACAGGCCGGTGCGCAGGAAGGGGCGGGTCTTGAGCACCTGACTGACGAGCAGGCACAGCGTCTGCGACGCGACGTGTACGAGCTGTTTTTGATTCTGTCGCGGGCCGAGCCGGTGTTGGCTTGGGGACGCCCGGAAGACGAACGCCGCGCCGCAGGCGAGCAGGCCCTCGACTGGCTGGCCCAGGCGAAGGCGCTGGACCTGCCGACGCGGGCGCTGCTCATCCGGGAGGCGGTGATTCTCGGGGAGTTGGGGCGCGACGTGGAGCGCGACGCGGCCGTTCGCGCCGCTGAGGCGCTCGCGCTGTCGACGGCCCTCGACTTCTACCTGCTGGGCGAGGACAACCGCCTGTTGGGCCGCCTCGACGAGGCCTTGTGGTTTTTCCAGAACGCCCTGCTGAAGGAGCCAGACCACTTCTGGGCCATGCATTTCACCGGCTTGTGCCAGCTTCTGCGCGAAGAGCCTGAGGCCGCCGTCGCGAGCTTCACGGCCTGCGTCTCGCGCAAGCCCGAGTTCGTCTTCAACTATCTGGCGCGTGGCGTGGCTTTCGCCGAGTTGGACCGGTTCCCTGAAGCGCTGGCCGACTTCGACCAGGCCCTGGCTCTCGATCCGGAGCCGATGCCCATCTACCTGAATCGCGGGGCGACGTATCTGCGGCGTGCCGACGCGCACGCTGCGACACAGCGCCCGGACGAGGCGCAACGTGATTTCGATCTGGCGCTGGCGGATTTCCGCCGCGCCGCCTCACTCGAGCCACAGGCGGCCGATCCCCACACGAACCTGGGCGAAGCCTACCGCCGCCGCGGCGAACGCGCGCAGCGGGAAGAAGGCTTCCTCGCCGCCCGTCCCTTCTTCGAGCAGGCGGTCGCGGAACTGAGCGAAGCCCAGCGACTGGCCGCCGATGACGCCACGACCTACGCCATTCGCGGCGACGTGTTCAGAAGGCTGGAGAATTACGACGCGGCGATCCGCGACCTGCGCCGCGCCGCCGAACTGGAGCAGCGTCCGCTGGAGCGCTCCCAAGCGCTAACCGACCTCGGCCGCGTCTACTACGGGCAGGAGCGCTGGGACGCCGCTCGCGAGAGCTTCGAAGACGCCATCCAGGCCGCGCCCGAACGCCCGGTCGAAATGGCTGAGCCGGACCCGTGGGAGCTGCTCGGCGAGACGCTGCTGCGCCTGAACCAGGAGGAAGCCGCCGTCGCCGCTTTCACCCGCTTTCTCGAACGCGCCAAGCCCCTTCCCGTGGCAACGGCCGATCTGACGGACGACGAGCGGCAGCTCTTGCAGCGGGTGAGCAATGTGTTCAGTGCGCGGGGCCTCGCGCGGGCGAAGCTGGGCCGCTACCAGCAGGCGATGGAAGATTACACGCGGGCGCTGGAGCTTAATCCGGCCGCGGTGAACATGCTCACGCGGCGCGGCTGGGCCATCGTCGAAAACGGCCTTGCCGTGGCCGAGGCCGATTTCGACGAAGCCGTGCGGCTCAACCCGGAGGACGCCGACAGTTGGCTCGGCCGCGGCTACGTGCGGGCGCTCGCCGGAAAGCATGCGGCGGCCGTCAGCGATGCGGCGGAGGGGGCGAAGCTGGCTCGCAAGCAGATCGAGCGCGAGGGCGCAACGCGATTCCCGCTATTGTTCAATGCCGCCACGATCTACTCGAAGTCGGTCGCCGCCGCCGAGAACGACGCACAATTGCCCCCCGAACGCCGCACCGAACTGGCCGCCGACTACACGCGCGAGGCCATCGCGCTGCTGCAGGAAGCCGCCGGCGTTGCGGGCGACGACTACCGGCGCGTGCTCGACAATCTGATCGCGACGGACAAGGCGCTCGACCCGATTCGCGAGCGGCCGGAGTTTCGCGAAGCGTTCGGTTCCGTGAGGGGGTGACGGGGTGACGGCGCGGGCGCGGCCCGAAGGTCTACTGCAAGCGGCGCCGCTGACGACGTCGAACCTGGTTTCACTCGCGATCGTGCTCGTCACCCCGTCTCTTCACAACCGCGTCTCCGGTCGCACACCGCCCCCCTCCGCATGTCCGATCTCGCCGTCCATCAGCTCTCCAAAGCGTTCCCCACCGCCGCAGGGACGCTGGAAGTGTTGCGCGGCGTCGAGCTGGAGATGCAGCGCGGCGAGGCGCTGGTAGTCACCGGCCCCAGCGGCTCCGGAAAGAGCACGCTGCTGTACATCGTCGGCACGCTGGAGGAGCCGACGTCGGGCGAAGTGCGCATCATGGGCGAGGATCCCTTCCGCCGATCACAGTCGGCGATGGCCCGCTACCGCAACGAGCACATCGGCTTCGTCTT
Source organism: Planctomycetota bacterium (assembly GCA_019347905.1). Lineage (GTDB taxonomy): Bacteria > Planctomycetota > Planctomycetia > Planctomycetales > Planctomycetaceae > JAHWKJ01. The sequence goes on along the minus strand of JAHWKJ010000261.1, from coordinate 369 downwards.
CCAGGAACACCACCTGCTGCCGCAGTGCACGGTGCTGGAAAACGTGCTGCTCCCCGCCCTGGCCGGTCGCGGGGCCGACAAAGCGGCTGAAGCCCGCGCCCGCGAACTGCTCTCGCGCGTGGGCCTGGGCGAACGGCTCGACCACCGGCCGGCGCAGCTTTCCGGCGGCGAACGCCAGCGGGCGGCGGTCTGCCGGGCGCTCATCAACCAGCCCGCCGTCCTGCTGGCCGACGAACCCACCGGCAGCCTCGACCGCAGCACGGCCGAAAGCGTGGGCGACCTGCTGCTGGAAATCGCCCGCGAGGAGCACGCACTTCTGATCTGCGTCACCCACAGCGGAGAACTGGCCGCCCGTTTCCCGCGCCGTCT
>JAHWKJ010000767.1 GCA_019347905.1 Planctomycetota bacterium | reverse complement strand
GGACCAGCGCCGTGTCCCGTTCGCCGTAGCCTTCGGCCGGCGGTACGCTGACCGAGAGCGTGTCGCCCGGCGACTTGCCCTCCAGCGCGTTCTCCAGGCCGGGAATGATGTTCCCAGCACCGTGAAGATACGAGAGCGGCCCGCGGCCACTGGAGCTGTCGAGGACGTTGCCCTGATCGTCCGTCAGCGTATAGTCGATGCTGACCACTTTCTCTTTTGTCGCCTGCATAAATCACTCCGTGGTTCGAGTCTTCCCGAGTTTAGCAGTTGGGCAGGTCGCGTTCGAGGCGCGACGCGACAATCTGGAGCCAGTTGCGATGTTTGCAACTGACGCTGTGTATTGCTTTTGAGGAGGGGTTCCGAAGCGCCTTCCCCGCAATCGCTGCATCGCGTTGTGGTTGGCGACGACCAGAGGACGGTGTTTTGCTGATTTTTCGACCACGCAGAGCGTTGCCAGGGGATCCGTTGCGTTGTAATCTCCCGCCGGTCGCTGGGTCGCTTGAGTCAATGCGGGAGGACACGCATGCGGATCGCCTGGACGAAGCCTCTGTTCGCCTGGGACGAACTGGAAGACAGCCCCACGCTGAAGTCCGTTCAGCAGTTTCTGGAATCCATTCCGGATGCCGCGCTGCTGGAAGGACTGCAGCAGTGGCGAGGCCGGGGACGCGATGACTATCCGGTCCGCGTGCTCTGGGGGGCGCTGCTGCTCTCGATCGTGCTGCGGCATCCCACGCGCGAGGCCTGCCTGGCCGAACTGCGGCGCAATGCCGGGCTGCGGCGGCTGATCGGCATTGAACACGAGGACCAGGTCCCCAAGCCCTGGAACCTGACGCGGTTTCTGAACGTGCTCGGTCAGGAGCCGCACCTCTCGCGATTGCGGGCGATCTTCGATCAGATGGTCTCGCGGCTGGCCGGTGCGGTGCACGATCTGGGGCGGCACACGGCCGGCGATTCCTCGGGGCTGAGCGCCCGCCGGTCGTCCTCGAAGAAGAAGTCCGGAGCACTGCCTGAGCCGGCGGGGGGCCGCAAGGAGTACCAGGACGATCAGGGTCAGGTGACGCACGTGGTCGAGTGGTTCGGCTACAAGTTCCACCTGCTGGTGGATGTGAAGCACGAGGTGGTGCTCTCTTATCGGATCACCTCGACGAAGGTCGGAGACAACGAGGCGCTGCCGGACCTGGTGGCGCAGGCCCGGGCCAATCTGCCGGCCGGACGGATCGAGACGCTGGCCTACGACAAGGCGGCCGATGACGGCAAGGTGCACGAACTGCTGGACGAAGCGGACATCGCGCCTTTAATCCAGAACCGCTCCTGCTGGCAGAGCGAGCCCGAGCGAAAGCTCCCCGGTCACGACGGGCGTTCGAACATCGTCTATGACGAGTCGGGAACGCTCTACTGCTATGACCAGCAGAGCACGCCGCCGGTGCGGCACCGGATGGCCTACATCGGTCACGAGCCGGCGCGCAAGACGCTGAAGTATCGCTGCCCGGCGCGTCACGAGGGGTGGCACTGCCCGATGTCGGCGCACTGCAACGCCGGCCGGCCCTACGGCCTGACGGTGCGGGTCAAACGGGAGATCGACCTGCGACGGTTCCCGCCCATTCCGCGGGCCACGAAGAAGTTCGAGCGGCTGTACAAAGGACGCACGGCGGTGGAGCGGGTCAACGGACGGCTGAAGGTCTACTGGGGGGCCGACGACGGCAACGTCGTCGGCCCGCAGCGGTTCTTCGCGCTGCTCTCGACGATCATGGTCGTGCACATCGGTACGGCCACGCTGCTGGCCGCCGCGCCGCGCTCCGATAAGACGCTCGGCCGCATGGACCTCACGCCGGTGGCCAAGGCCCTGCGGCAGGCCTGCTCGGTCTGACGCGGCCGGCGTGACGGTCATCTGGCGATCGGCCGCGCTCCCGGTCCGCGCGGAGGCTCCCATCAATGCTCTCGAGCCGGTGAAATCGCGACGTTCGGCCATCCGAGACGGCGACGTGGTCCCGCATCCCAGTCGTTCGAGGGCAGCCTCCACACCGCCAGCCACACCCCGGCGGGTTCACCACCCCAACAACGCAACCGGCTC
>JAHWKJ010000260.1 GCA_019347905.1 Planctomycetota bacterium | reverse complement strand
CCAGCCGGGAGGCCCCACGCACGAGCACTTCGGCCCCCACCGCCAGCAGCACGAGGCCGCCGACGAACGAGAGCAGCGTGACGAGATGCATCGCGTGGCAAAGAAAACGGTGCGCATAGAATCGCCGTCACCGTTCCGAGGGGGGTGAACGATGACGGCGAAGGCGAAACGGATCACATCTGGAGCAACACGCTTTGCGGAGTCCAGAACCAGTATCGGCTCCAGACCGCTCGACGCACCAGTGCTCGGCCGGCGGTGATCTCTGTGCGCGTTGTGCCGACCTTGCCGCTCAGCTTCGCTTGTAGAACGGCAGCTTCACGACCGTGGCCGCTTCGCGGCGGCCGCGGATGTCCACTTCCAGCGGCGCTCCCACGTCGGCGACGTCGCGCGCGACGTAGCCCATCGCCAGCGATTTCTCCAGCGTCGGCGAGAACGTGCCGGACGTGACGCGGCCGACTTCCCGCTCGCCGGCGTAAAGGGTGGAGTTCTCGCGCGCGATGCGGCGGCCGGATAAGACGAGGCCCACGCGCTTCGGGCGGTCGTCGCGCGCTTTTGCGGCTAGAAGCGCCTCTTTGCCGAGAAAGGCCGGCTTGTTTAACTGCACGGCGAACGACAGCCCGGCCGTGAAGGGATCGATCGTTTCGTTAAGCTCGTGACCGTACAGCGGCATGGCCGCTTCCAGCCGCAGCGTGTCGCGGGCGCCCAGTCCAGCGGGGCGCAGGCCGTGCGGTTCGCCGCGCTCCATCAGAGCTTCCCACAGCCGCGGGCCGTGCTCCGCCGGAATGATGACCTCGAATCCGTCTTCGCCCGTATAGCCGGTGCGGCTGACGATCGCTTCGACGCCCATCACGTTGTCCTGCGTGGCGTGGTAGTAGGCGATTTCGGCGATGTCGTCCTTCACGAGGGGGTTGAGAATTTCGAGCGCCAGCGGCCCCTGGATGGCCAGCATGAAATGGTCGAATGTGTCGTCGGCGATCTGGAAATCGAACCCGCCGGACTGCTCTTCGATCCACGTGAGGATCTTCGTGCGATTAGAGGCGTTGACGACCAGCAGATGGAACTCGGGGAAGCGATACACAAGCACGTCGTCGAGGATGCCGCCGCTCGCATTGCACACGAGGGCATAGCGCACCTGACCGCTGTGCATCTCTTCGACGTCGGCCGTCAGCAGATAATCGAGCACGTCGCCGGCGTCGGGCCCTGCGAAGCGCAGCCGGCCCATGTGAGCGATGTCGAACGCGCCGGCCCGCTGCCGGACTGCCTGGTGCTCTTCGACGACGGTCGTGTACTGCACCGGCATGTGCCAGCCGGCGAAGTCGACCATCCGGGCGCCGCGCTGGCAGTGCCAATCGTGACAGGCGGTGTGCAGGAGTTGTTCGGGCATGATGAACTGCTCTTTTAGCGAGACGGCGGTGTGCCGCGGATTCTCTCTCAATCCACCGGGTCCGTCGAGCGCAAGGTGGGGTCGATCAGCTTTCACTTAGAGCGAAAACATCAGCCCGAAGCGCCAGCGAGGCAGTTCGGCAGTGGGATGGTCAAACTCCCTCGCTTGCGCTTCGGGTTAGTGTGCGTTGGCGTGCGTCAGGAGCGCCGCAGCGCGCGTTCGATGGCGTCGGCATCGTACACGCAGCCGCCCCACGTCCCGCCGCTCAGATTCTGGAGCATCGCCCATAGCCGCGTGTCGGCCGGCAGGTCAGGATCCGGACGCAGTCCGTCCGCCGGTGCGCGGGCGGCGAGCACGCGGGCGCCTTCGTCGGGCGAATAGCGCCGCTCTCCTTCGCCGATGAAGTTGATGCTGCCGGTGAGCCGGTGACGGTCGATGACGATCTCGATCAGATCGCCGTCGCGCAGTTTGCCGACCGGACCGCCCGCAAGCGCTTCCGGCCCCACGTGCCCGATGCAGGCGCCGGTGGAAACGCCCGAAAATCGCGCATCCGTGATGACGGCCACGTGCCGGCCGAACTCCAGGTAGCGCAGCGCCGATGTGATCTGGTACGTCTCTTCCATTCCGGCGCCCATTGGTCCCCGGCCGATGAGCACGATGACGTCGCCCGGGCGGATCGGCCGATCGGTGCGGCCCTTGATGGCCGCGATCGCATCGCGCTCGGAGGTGAACACGCGGGCCGCGCCGGTCTTGCGATAGACGCCGTCGGCGTCGACCACCGCCGGGTCGATCGCGGTACTCTTGATGACCGAGCCTTCCGGGGCGATGTTCCCCACCGGAAACGTGACGGTGCTCGTCAGCCCTCGCGCGCGGGCGGCGTCGGGCGACATGATCACATCGTTCGGATCGATGCCGTCGCGCTCGTAGAGCAACTCGCGCACGCGCCGGCGACGGTCCGACTGTTCCCACCACTCCAAAACTTCGCCCAGCGGTCGGCCGACCGCCGTCAACGCTTCGAGCCGCAACAGACCCAGCGCGCGCAGGTGCAGCATCACCTCCGGCACGCCGCCCGCCAGAAACAGCCGCACGGTCGGGTGTCCCACCGGACCGTTCGGCAGCACATCCACCAGCCGCGGCACCTGGCGGTTGATGTGGTTCCACTCGGCCACCGTGGGACGCTGCAGCCCCGCTTCAAAGGCGACGGCCGGAATGTGCAACAAGAGGTTGGTGGAACCGCCGACGGCCGCATGCACGACCATCGCGTTGTGCACTGCGTCGGGCGTGAGAATGTGCTTCATCGCCAAGCCCCGCCGCGCCTGCTCGACCACCGCGAGGGCGCTGCGGCGGGCCGCGTCGAGCCACACCGGCTGTCCCGAGGGCGCCAGCGCCGAATGCGGCAGCGCCATGCCGAGCGCCTCCGCCACCACCTGGCTCGTCGCGGCGGTGCCGAGGAACTGGCAGCCGCCGCCGGGCGTCGCACAAGCACGGCAACCCATGTCGGCCGCATAGTCGAGCGTGATCTCACCGTGCGCGAAGCGGGCGCCGATCGTCTGCACCTTGCCGGCGTCTTCGCCCTCGGCGGGAGGCAGCGTGACGCCGCCGGGAACGATCGCGCCAGGCAGATCGTGCTGCGCGGCCAGAGCCATCATCATCGCGGGCAAGCCCTTGTCGCACGTCGCGACGCCCACGACGCCCTTCCGCGTGGGCAGCGAACGGATCAGCCGCTTGAGCACGACGGCCGCATCATTGCGGTACGGGAGGCTGTCCATCATGCCGGTCGTGCCCTGGGTGCGTCCGTCGCAGGGATCGCTGACGAAGGCCGCAAACGGCAGCCGCTCCAGCCGGTCGAACTCGCGGGCCGCTTCCTGCACCAGCAGGCCCACTTCCCAGTGGCCCGTGTGGTAGCCGAGCGCGATCGGCCGACCATCGGGCGCGCGAACGCCGCCCTGCGTGCTGAGGATCAGCATCTGGTCGCGCAACAGCTCGCGAGGATTCCAGCCCATGCCCGCGTTTTGCGAGAGGCCGAACAAGTCGCCGCTGGGCCGCTCGCGCAGCATCTCGTCGGTAAGCGGCAGCGCCCCCGCCGGCCCGCGGGCGGTCGTTGTGATGGCCGCGAGGTCGGCCTCGCCGCCGTCGAGTAAAGCTTCGAGCGTGTCTGACATGCGCGTCTCGCAATTCGTAGCACAAGCGTCTCGCTTGTGCGGAGTGTCCTTCATCATCAGCGGCGGACCGGCCATCGAGCAAGCGAGACGCTTGCTCTACGTCAGCGCACGGCCCCGCCGTTGACGTTGATGACCTGCCCGGTGATGTACTCGGCGTCGGCGCTGGCCAGGAAGCGGGCCGTGCGGGCGACGTCTTCGGGTGTGCCCCAGCGGGCGAGCGGCGTCTCGCGGCGGACGCGCTCCTGCCAGACCTCGCCGGCTTTCTCCCCCCACGCCGTGCGAATCCAGCCGGGAGCGATGCAGTTCACCCGCACTCGCGGCGCGAGACTGACGGCTAGCGACCGCGTAAAGCCCATCACCGCGTTCTTGGCCGCGGCGAACAATTCTCCGCTGTCGCCTTCCATGCCGCGGTCGGCCTGATCCCAGCCGATGTTGAGGATCACGCCGCCGCCGCTTTCGTTCATGCGCCGGCCGATATTTCGCGAGAGCAGGATCGTTGCCGCCACGTCCACGTCGAGCAGTTGTCGCAGCTTCTCCGCGTAGTCCAGCTTCGCCGCGTCGCCCGTCAACAGGTCGACACCGGCGTTGTTGACCCAGAGGTCGGCTCCGCCATATTCGTTCCAGGCTTGTTCCGCGAAGAGTTCGAGTGCGCCGGGAGCGGCGAGGTCGGCCGCGAGAATGCTTGCGCGCTGCCCGAGTTGTGCGATCGCTGACGCGGTTTCCTCGGCGGCGGCGCGCGATTGGCGACAGTGCACGACGGTGTTCGCTCCGCCGCGGGCGAACTCGAGCGCGATCGCCCGTCCGATGCCGCTCGACGAGCCGGTCACGACGGCCCGCAGTCCCGCGAGTGAGCCGAATGCTTGCTGGTCGGGCATGATTGCATGAAGGGGTCAGACCCCTTTGCGGCTGTCACGTGTGCCGAAGTTCTGCGTCCCTCGTCCGCAAAGGGGTCTGACCCCGTTGCTCCACACTCACTCGCCCGGTTCCTTCTTCGGTGCCGCGTCCTTCTCGCGCTCCGCGCTCGTGACCGGGTCGTACTCGTGGTCGCGTTTGCGCGTCACGGTCGCCTCGACCAGCTTATCGCCCTTGCGGAGCGAATCGACGACATCCTGCCCTTCGACCACGCGGCCGAAGACCGTGTGGCGGCCGTTGAGGTGAAATGTCGGGCGGTGCGTGAGGAAAAACTGCGAGCCGCCGGTGTCGCGGCCGGAATGGGCCATGCTCAGGCTGCCGCGGAAATGCTTGCGGGCGTCTTCGCGGTAGCATTCGCACTCGATCGAATAACCGGGGCCGCCCTGACCATCGTTGGCCGGATCGGCATCGAGCGTGTTGGGATCGCCGCCCTGCGCCATGAAGTTCCCGATCACGCGGTGGAATTTCGTGCCGTCGTACTTGTCCTGTTCGACCAGGCTGACGAAGTTGGCGACGGTGTTCGGCGCCTGGTCTTCAAACAGCTCGATGAGGATTTCGCCGCGGCCGTCCTTCTGCCGCTCGACGACGAACTTCACCCGCGGGAGCTGTTTTTCTTCCGGCAACGCGGCTTCCGCTTCGCGCAACTCCTGCTCGGCCTGCCAGGCGGTGATGTACTCGTCGACGACCTCCGCATACTGGCGCGAGAGGTCGCTGAGCTGCCCGTCCTTTTCGGCCGCGTCGAAGAGCTCCTTCGCCCGCTCGAAGTGATGCAGGTTGAATTGCGCCTGCGCCAGCAGGTTCACCAGCGGAGCCGTGCGCTTCCCGTCAGCGAGCAGCTTCTCGCCGGCCTCGACGACGGCCTCGTAGTCGTTCGATTCAAGAGCCATCTCGGCCGCCTGCGCGTTCGCGGGATCGGCCTTCAGCGCGGCGAGAGCCGACGCGACCATCTGCGGCTCGACCTTCTGCTCCCACTCCTCGAGCAGCGTGTTGAAGCGAACTTCGAGCGTCCGCCGCGTGACGCGGTCGGTCGCGCGATTGTATTCATCGCGCAGCCGGCGCAATTCCTGAGCGATTTCGCGGCGCCGCTCATCGAGCCGCTTCCATTCTTCAAGCGCGCCGTCGCCGGCTTTCGGCGAGTCCGCTGGAGCGTCCTGAGACTTCGCCGTCTCGGGCGGTTCGGCGCCGTCCTTTTGTGCCGCCGCGGCGGAGGCGGTGCGACCGACGACCAACGTGACGAGAGCGCCGACCACAAACACATGGCACAACAGCGCCGCCGCGGAAACCGAAGCATCGAGCCGGCAGGGACGCGGTCGCATGAGGAATGCCTCTGTGGACACGCAGGGAATCCGACCATCAACCCCGACTGGGGCACGTCAGCTCCAAGTGTAGGTAAATTCCGCAGGGAACCATAGTCCGCAACAGCAGCGATCCACCCATCGAATCGGCGGCTCCAATTCCGCTACGGCGACATTTTTTGCTTGATCGGCAGGAGAGGGCGGGTAGAGTGGTGGGCATCGCATCGTTCCTCGTTTCCGAGAACAAGTCGCCATTGCGGCAGACTAACACGTCTCTGCTTCCCGTCGGCTTTCACTTTTCGGAGGGCCAAACGATGCGAACGATGCGAACGGCGTCTGCCATGCGCGCCGCGTCACGGCGTGCATTCACGCTGATCGAACTCCTGGTGGTGATCGCCATCATCGCCATTCTGATCGGCCTGCTGCTGCCGGCGGTGCAGCAGGCGCGCGAAGCGGCACGGCGCACGCAGTGCAAGAACAACCTCAAGCAAATCGGCCTGGCGCTACACGGCCACCACGAGGTTTACAACCGGTTCCCGGCGGCGCACTGCCTGGGGATGCGGTGGTACAGCAGCTTTCAGCGGGAAGAACCGCCTAACGGGTTTCAGACCCGCAGTTCGTATCCGCAGGAAGGGCCATTCTTCAGTTGGATGTTCCGCATTACGCCCTATCTCGATCAGGGAGTGATTTTCAGCCAGGTGAGGCCCAATTGCGGTTCCCGCTGCTGGCCCTGGTGGACGCAACGACTGTCGGACGGGAGGCTGGCCAACGAGATTCCGTTGAAGGTCTTCCAATGTCCGTCGGACGTGCGCGGGGATCTGATCTGGAGATCGGGCTCCGTCGCTGCGGCGCTCACGTCTTATCTGGGCGTGACCGGCACCAACCAGTTCCGGGAAGCCGGCGGACAGGATGGAATGCTGTACGTCAACTCGAAGACGCGGTTCCGCGACGCAATCGACGGAACCACCACCACGCTGTTTGTCGGCGAGAGGCCCCCGACGCAACAACTGCTTTACGGCTGGTGGTTCGCCGGTGCCGGCGACTACCCGCACTTCGGAGAGGGCGACGTGGTGCTGGGCGTTGAGTCCCGAGCGGGCAGCCCGACCGCACCGCCCGACTTCTTCCGCCCCGGCCGGATCCAGGACCCGAACCTGGATCACATCCAGCACTTCTGGAGCCTGCATATCGGCGGTGCTCACTTTCTGATGGTCGACGGTTCCGTCCAATTCCTCTCCTACAGCATCGACCGCAATGTGATGCGGGGACTGGCGACCCGGGCGAAGGGCGAAACGTTCGGTGCCCCGTTCTAAGGGCTTGTCTTCTGGAGAAAACGATGCCGTTCCTTCGCCGCTTGCTGCTGGCCGTCGGTCTGTTGTGCGCGGTCGTGTCGCTGACCGGGTGCGGAGACAAGGAAACCGTGCGCGAGGGGAGCATGGACGAAGTCAAACAGAAGTTCCCCGCCCCACCGGACCAGCCCAACCCGGGGAAATGACTCCCCGCCAATAGGTTTGGTCGCGGCCGGCTGCAGCCGACCGACCCGCTTCGGGTGCGCGCGGTTTTCACGCCGGCGTAGCGGGCGACGCCGAGTTGCGGGCTTTGCTACAATCGCCGGTGCCCCGCCGAGCCGCGCAGCGACCCGCCCGATTGCTTCTCACGATGGTCTACTCGCCATGAGACGTTGCCCTGCACGAGCGATCTTCGCTGGTCTGGCCGCCGCCGTGTCGCCGCTTGCCGCGGCACTGCCGGGTGCCTTTGCCGACGAGCAGACAGTCGCCCGCCGTGACTCGGCAGCCGATTTCGAGAAGCGCGTCCGGCCGCTGTTCCAGTCGCGGTGCGTCAAATGTCACGGTGCGGAGAAGCAGGAAGGCGGGCTGCGGCTCGATCATCGGACGCCGGCTTTGCGCGGGGGCGATTCGGGACGGGTGATCGTGCCGGGGAAGAGCGGCGAGAGCGAGCTCTTTCGGCGGGTGACGTCGAGCGATGAATTCGAGCGGATGCCGCCGGCCGACTCCGGAAAGGAACCGCTGTCGAAGCCCGACGCGGAGCTGATCCAGCACTGGATTGACGCGGGTGCCGTCTGGCCCGACGACGGCAGCCGCATGGCCGTGAAGTCGGAGCACTGGGCGTATCAGCCGATCGAGAAGCCGCTGCCGCCCGAGGTCGAAACAACTGTTGACGGCCAGCCGTGGAGCCGGAATGCGATCGATCGCTTCGTGCTGGAGCGGCTCAACGCCGCGGGGATCGCGCCTGCGCCCGAGGCCGATCGTCACACGCTGATCCGCCGGCTGCATTACGATCTGGTCGGGCTGCCGCCTGCGCCCGAGGAAGTGGATGCGTTCGTCGCCGACGACGCGCCGGATGCTTACGAGAAGCTGGTCGACCGGCTGCTGGCTTCGCCGCACTTTGGGGAACGCTGGGGGCGTCACTGGCTCGACAAGGCCCGCTATGCCGACAGCGACGGCTACGAGAAGGACAATCCGCGCCCCGACGCGTGGAAATATCGCGAGTGGGTCATCGAGGCCGTCAACGCCGACCTGCCCTTCGATGACTTCACCCGGCAACAGCTTGCGGGTGACTTGTTGCCGGACGCCGGACCTGACGAACGGCTGGCGACGGCGTTTCACCGGCAGACGTTGACCAACACGGATGGCGGCACCGACAAGGAGCAGTTCCGCGTCGAGGCCGTCTTCGACCGCGTGGCCACCACCGGCGCGGTGTGGCTGGGCCTGACGATCGGCTGCGCGCAGTGTCACAGCCACAAGTACGATCAGATCACGCAG
>JAHWKJ010000259.1 GCA_019347905.1 Planctomycetota bacterium | reverse complement strand
GGCTTTGTCGGAAAACCCTCGCTCGCGGCGAATACTAACCCGAAGCGCGAGCGAGGCACTGAGGGGAAACCCTTTCCCCCTCCCTCGCTCGCGCTTCGGGTTGGTGTGCGTTTTTTAGTGTTCCGAACGTTCCCGGTTGAGTCGGCGAATCGGCGGCTTTCCGCCTTCCTTCGCGAGGCGAGAGTTTTCCCGCACCGCGCTCGCCCTTGTCGCGGACGGAGCGTTCCGCACACGCCGGTGATCCGCTTCAACCGCCCGAGTGGCCTGCGAGCGCTTCGTTCGACATGCGCCCCAGGGTGCTGCGCGTGTTCTCCGGTTTCCCGGCATTTCCCAACCGGAACGGAAAACCGGCTCCCCGGCCCTCCACCGAGGCCGCAAAGTCGCCGCATTCTTCTCCAGCCGCTACCGTCGGGACGACCGGAACGAGAAACGCCGTAAGCGCCTTTCGGAATAAGGGCTTCAGGCGTTCAAGGCCGTGCGACCGTCCCGCCGATAGTGCTGAGGGTCCGGCTCCGGACCACTGGAGAGAAAGCCAACACAGCGCCGGTTCCGTCACAAGACGCTGGCAGCTCCAAGGCCGCGCGTGCTCGAGGCGTCGCGCAAGGCTGCGGCAGGGAGCTACGGCGGCGCACCCGCTGCGCGACGGCCGGTCCGTTTCAAGGGAAGGAGACTCTCGATTCATGTCGCGATTCAGAACCCTCGCGATCGTCGTCCTGGCGACGCTGGGTCTGGGCGCTTCCGCCCGTGCGGACCTCCTCGGCCTGTTCAAGAAGACGAGCGGCATCTGGGGGTCGAACAAGAGCGGTTGCGTCTCGGACTGCCAGCTCGGCGGCTGTCGCCCGGTCATTCACCGGCCGTGCGGAACCACGGTGTTTACGTACCAGCGGGCGGCTTCGATGCTGAAGCCGCCCTGCTGCGAGAGCGGCTGCGCTCCGAGCGGCTGCTGCAAGCTGTCGGCCCCCTGCTGCGAAGCGCCGGAGGCGTGCTGCGTCTCCGCGCCGGAAGGCTGCGCATCGGCCCCGGCCTGCGGCGTGCCGGAAGTCACGTGCTGCGATGACGGCTGCGCCGGCCGCGGCCGGATGGAAGGCCTCAGGTCGAGCTGCTGCGACGCTCTCGAAGCCGGCTACTGTGCCCTGCACGATGGCAAGGTCTCGCTGCTCGGCCGCGTGCAGTCGATACGCCGGCGGATTCACGGCCTCTGCGATTGTGGCGGCTGCGGCGACGTCGGCTGTGCCGACAGCGGCTGCGCGGAGAACGGCTGCTGCGAGAGCGGCTGCGCCAGCGTGAAGGTCTGCGACGCCGATCCCTGCGAGATCGCCATGCTGATCTACAAGTCGCAGACGGCCTGCTACGCCGACGATCGCGAGGACGCGGTCGACCGGCTGGGCGACTTCGACTGCGACTGCTATCCCGAGGTCCTCGTGGCCCTGATCTACGCCCTCAACGACACCGACGAGGAAGTGCGGGCCGAAGCCGCCGACGAACTCGGCGATATGATCGAAGACGGCCGCTGCTGCTGTAACGACAAGCTCGTCGCGGCCCTCACCTGCGCCCTGGCCGACTGCGACAGTGACGTTCGCGACGAGGCCGAAGAGGCGCTGGAGCTGTGTGGCTACGAAATCGTCGATGGCTGCTGCGGCGGCTGCGGTGCTTGCGGTTGCACGGGTGAAGTGATGCCCGCCATGCCACAGATGATGGACGAATCGCTGCCCGTGCCGGCGCCGCCGGTGCCCGGAGAGGATCAGGAGATCGTTCCGCCGGCCGAGCCGAAGGAGGCCGAACCCAGACGGACCTCGATCGAAGAAGATGGCGTCGAAGTCGGCGCCGACGTACTCGAGCAGGGGCTCGACGGGGCCGACGTGATCGAGATCCGCGATTCGGAAGTCGACGGCCTCGAACGGGAATACATTGACGCTTCGGAACCGGTGCCGGTGCCGGAGGACCAGGCCATCGTCGAAGTTCCCGAGCCGGAGCCGGTCAAGCCCCGCCACATCGGGCGACTGCTCGACATCTTCCGCCGCCGGTAGGGCGGGAGAGATCAGCGCTTCGGCCCTCGAAGCGAAGTCATAAAGAGCTGGTCCGGCGGACCCAGGCCGCACCAGCTCGCTCCAGCCGGCCCCGCGTGCCCGGCACGCGGGGCCGTTTTTGTGACAAGGTGACAAGGTGACCGGGTGACCGGGTGACGGGGGTCGCAACCTGCAATTGTGGGAGAAATCTCGAGCGACGCGGCAGCGTTCACCTTGTCACCTTGTCACCTTGTCACCCCCTCTCTTCCTACCCCTGCGGCTCCGTCATCCGCAGCGGGTCGAGCGCCTCGGCAAGCTGGTCCTCCGGAAGCACCTGCTGCTCGCGGCACAATTCGCGGATCGTCTTGCCGCTCTTGAAGGCCTCCTTGGCCAGCGCGGCCGCCTTGTCGTAGCCGATGTACGGGTTCAGGCTCGTCACCATCGACAGGCTCTGTTCGACGGCGGCCGTACAGGCTTCTTCGTTGGCTTCCAGACCTTCCGCACAAAACGCGACAAAGGCGTTCGTGGCGCTGGCCAGGAGGGTGATGCTCTCCAGCGCGACGTGCGCCAGCATGGGCATCATGATGTTGAGCTGGAAGTTCCCACCCGCCGCGCCGGCGATGGCGATCGCCTGGTCGTTGCCCATCACGCGCGCCGTCGCCTGCATCAGGCTCTCGCACATGACGGGATTCACCTTGCCCGGCATGATCGAGCTGCCCGGCTGCAGGTCCGGCATCTTCACCTCATAAAAGCCGCACCGCGGGCCAGACCCCAGCCAGCGGATATTGTTCGCCACGTTAAACAGCGTGACGGCGATCGCCCGCAACTGCCCGTGGCACTCGACCAGCCCGTCGCGCTGCGCGCTCGCCTCGAAATGATCTTCGGCCTCGGTGAACTCCAGGCCCGTCTCCTCCGCCAGCACGCGGGCCACGCGCGCGCCGAACTCCGGATGCGTATTGATGCCCGTGCCCACCGCCGTTCCGCCCACCGGCAGTTCCAGCACGGCGACCAACCCGCGGACGCCCCGCTCCGCGCTCAGGTCGAGCTGTCGGGCGAAGCCGCCGAACTCCTGGCCCAGCCGCAGCGGCGTCGCATCGGCCAGGTGCGTGCGGCCGATCTTGATGATCGCGTCCCACTCGCTCGCCTTGCGGTCCAGCACGTCGCGAAACTTCAACAGCGCCGGCCGCAGCGTTTCGGCAATCGTCACCGCGACCGCCACGTGAATGGCCGTGGGAAACGTGTCGTTGGTGCTCTGCCCCATGTTGACGTGGTCGTTGGGGTGGATCACCTTTTTTGCGGAGAAGCGGTCGCCGCCGAGGATCTCGATCGCCCGGTTCGCAATCACCTCGTTGACGTTCATGTTGCTCGACGTGCCCGAACCCGTCTGGTACACGTCGATGGGAAATTCGCCGTCGAACTTGCCCTCGGCAACTTCCCGGCAGGCAGCCAGCAGCGCCTCGACCTGCTGGTCGTCCAGCGGGTTCTTTCCGCTGCCGGTGAGCTTCCCCAGATCCCGGTTGGCGCTTCCGCAGGCGTACTTCACCAGGCCCATCGCACGGATCATCTCCGGCGGCAGCGTGCGTCCGGAAATGGGAAAGTTCTCGACGGCCCGCTGCGTCTGCGCCCCGTAATACGCCTGCGCAGGCACGCGCACGGCCCCCATCGAATCGTGTTCGGTGCGGTAGTCGGCCATTGGTGGTTGTCGCTCCCTTTGTGCGAACGGGGACCGTCGGCTGCTGCACGCACGGGGTCAGACCCCTTTGCGGACGAGCGATGCAGAACAATTGGAAGACGGTTTCATCCGCAAAGGGGTCTGACCCCTTCACCGGCGTCTGCCCCCGACGATGCCCGACAGTCTCGACGCCGCCGATGGTGAATGCAAGTCCCGGCGCGTCGCTCGAAGGCGCAGGTTTTCCTTGAACACGAGCGGCGGATGGGCGGGCTGCTGTTCAATGACCCGGCGTAAGCGGGAGGGCGTATGCAGCCGGCGGGCGGCAGTAGGCGGCAGGCAGCGACCCCGTACCGAGTGCCAAGTACGCGGTACCTCGTACCCCCCCCGAACCGTGCCCAGATGCCCGGCCGCGCCATCCCATACCGAACACCCGGTGCTTCGTACCCGGTACCCCGCACGCGGAGCGCTCACGCATGCGATGAGCGACGCAAAGACGCGAAGGTGCAAAGTCACGCAAAGCCGGAAGAGCAGGCGGAGTCGCGTTTCGAGCGGACTTTGCGGCCCCTTCGCGCCTTTGCGTCTTTGCGTCAAATTCCTGTCTGCAAAATGCGTCGCCCGCCAATCTTCAGTCAAACGAACTCTGGCCGCGCAACGCGAAAACCGGTAGATTACAGATGCGGGTCTGCCCCGGACGCGTGATGTCCGGTTGAAGCGCGCTTTTCGTACCCGACAAGTCCAGAGGTGAACCTGTGTCTCGAAACAAGCTCGATAGCCGGACGGCGTGGCTGGTGCTCGGCATGATGGCCGGGCTGGGCGTGTCCTTTCTGTGGCCGCACGAGCCGACCAAGGCCGCCGTCACCGATCGCGGCGACAAGTTCGCGCTGGCCACTGTGCCCGTGAAAGACATCACGATCGGCGGCTTCCGCGACTCGCTGGACGGCGTGTTCGTGCTCGACTTCCTCACCGGCCGGCTCACCGGGGGAGTGCTCAACAACAAGACGGGCCAGTTCTGGCACCGGTACTTCCGCAATGTGGCCGCCGATTTCAACGTCAACCCGGAAGTGACGCCCCAGTACGCCATCGTCTCGGGAACCACAGGACTCGCCGGCCGCGGCGGCGTGACGCCGGCCAACGGCACGATCTACGTCGCCGAGCTGACCTCAGGCAAGATCATCGCCTACACGTTCCCCTACGCGGAAGCCCGCGGCCCGATCCCGCCCATCGAAATGCAGCCGCTGCACTTCTTCCCCTTCCGCGAAGCCGTGCAGGCGCAGTAGCACAAGCCTCTCGCTTGTGCCGATGATGATGCGGACCGCGGTCGAAGCCAGCCGGCTGGGTGGCCGGGGCAAAGTCTTCGTGCCCCGGCGACCGGACATCGACGCACATTCGAGAACCGGGGCACGCAAAGCCTCTGCCCCGGCCACCCAGCCGCTGAGGGCTGAAAGCTGAAGGCTGAAAGCTGATAAAAACGCACGGCGACAGTCTTCCGCGCCGGCCTGGTCTACACCAGACTTCAATCGCGAAGGACTGTCGCATGGGGGCGGTCGGGAGCGAAATGACCGCTGGCCCGGCGTGCGTGTGCTTCCGAAGCGCGAAGCTTTCTCGCGCGGTGCCGATATCGCGTGCTGTTGGACTCGGCCAAACCGCTGCGGCTTACAGGTCGGCCAGCGGCGTGCCGTCCTTCGCCGTGCCGCTGGCGTTGACCTTCACCTGGCCGGTCGCCGGGTTATAGAACCAGCCGTCGGTGGGGTCATCGTCGGGCGTGGCTCCGGGCACGTCCGAGACGATGCGGACTTCCCGTCCCCCCGTGTAGGGGTTCGCGGGAAGCTGGCCGATGAAATACGGCCCCAGCGGCTTGGTGCCCACCGCCCCGGTGGTGCCGTCGGGGTCGCTCGACAGCAGCATCGCGTCCTTGAAGTCCTGCGGGTTGGTCGATCCAAAGGCAGGGTACTTGCCGTTGTGCTGGAACTTGAACAGCTCGATCTGGCTGCGCAGGGTTTGCAGGTCCTGCCGCAGCGCCGATTCGCGGGCGTCGTCGCTGGCCGAAGTGAACTGCGGCAGCACCGTCGCGGCAAGGATGCCGAGAATGACCACCACAATCAGCACTTCGATCAGCGTGAAGCCGCGGCGGCTTCGCGTGTGCCTGGATGACATGGGTTCGCTCCCTTCACTGAGCACTCCGCGTCGGGGAACGCGGTTTATTTCGTCCGGGGGCGGCGGCTCTTCGCGAGAACACGCGTCAGAATCGAGCCGTCGTCCCACCGGTTACTGCGGTCTGTCGGCGATCCGGAAGGGCCTCCAAGGCTGATGTTGCGGATCGACCACAAAACCTAATACGCAACGTGGCGATGTCAAATCGCGTCCTCAGGGTTTCCACCAACTTCCTCCGGGGACTCCACCGCCTGTGACGGGCTGCGGCGTCACAAAAGGCAGAAAAGCCACGAAACCGCTGCCGGTTCCGCCGGTGCTGACGGCTGGCAGCGCCGGCGACGGGTGCTCATAATAAAGGTCCGGGCGGCACACCGCCGGCCACGCGTGTGGGCTGTCGAGGCTCAGAATTCGGGTTGTGGAATCAGCCGCTGGGCGCTAGCCCACGGTTCCCGCCGTGCGAACCGAACGCAAGCGCGTCTCGGCTGATCCGAAGATTCAGCGTCGACGAATCACTTGTTCCGTTTGTAGAGCTTGTACGCCCGCCATGCCGATTCAGACGGTGGACCTGTTATTCGAAGCGACCGGCTGGACCGTGGAGGACGTCGCCGAGCGCTCGGGCCTTTCGCCCGCCCGCGTGGAAGCGATTGCCGTCGGCCGCTGGACGCCCAGCCCCTCCGAGCGGAAGCGGATCGCCGCGGCGTTCGGCGTCCCGGTCGAGGACATCAGTTGGGGCCACACCATGGATCCCCGCAACGTCCGCTACCGCCGCTTCGGCCTGAAGGAAGACTTCCGCCGAGAGCGGGAAGCCTGAGCGAGTGCTCCAGGCACCAAATCGTGGTGAGGCTCGAATTGAACAGGAGTGAACGAAGGCAACGGAGAAAGACTTCTCGCAGAAAACTGCAGCGCCAAATGGGGCCTTCGTTTTCTCCGTTGACTCCTGTTCAAAACAAAACCGGCCCGGCCGCTGCGAAAGCGGCCGGGCCGGTGCTTGCGAGGTGGAGGCGATGGGATTCGAACCCACGACCTCAGCATTGCGAACGCTGCGCTCTCCCAACTGAGCTACGCCCCCGCCGGTTGCCCGAACATTCTACGCCAGCCCGCGCTCGGCTGAAAAGCCCACTGCTTGACAGCCGCTTTCCACCGGACCAGAATCGATTGTTCGGCATGCAGGCGGCGAGCGCATGGTCAAACGACGACCGCTGCCGGCACACCGATCCAAATCGCCTCTCTTCCAGTCTCGTCGGACTTCACTCGTTGCCCATCGCGCCGCCCATCGCTGCCGTGCGAGCTGCTCTTCTCTTCTCTTCTTAAAACTCGTCCGCGGTCCGTCCGCGGCGCGACACGCCAGGAGTGATTGTCAGGCATGCCCGCCGACTACCTGCAGAAGCTGATCGACGACGGCGTCATCGGCGCCGATCAGCTCAAGGAGTGCGAAAGCATCGCCCGCAGCATGGGCATCAAGGTCGAAGATGCCCTGGTGCGGCAGGGCTATGTCGAGGGCTCGCTCATCAAGCAGTTGCAGGCCAAGCAGTTCGGTTACGAGTTCGTCGAACTGAACGGCCGCGAGATCCCGCCCTCGGTCATCCAGATGGTGCCCGAGTCCGTCGCCCGCGAAAACATCGTGCTCCCGCTGGAGCTGAAGGGCGAGGCGTTGCTGGTCGCCATCAGCGACCCCATGGCGCTCGACGTGCTCGACAAGCTGCACTTCATCCTCAACCGCGACATCCGCGTCGCCGTCGCCTCGAAGGACGCCATCCTCGAAAGCATCAACCGGCACTACGGGCAGAGCGAAACCGAGTCCGTCGACTCGATGCTTGCCGAGTTCACCGAGACCCAAATCGACATCACGGAGACCGAGCTGCTCGCCGGCGGCGGCGGCATGCAGGAGGAAGACGAGAGCGCCCCCGTCATCAAGCTGGTCAACCTGATCATCGAAGAAGCCGTGAAGATGCGGGCCAGCGACATTCATGTCGAGCCCTTCGAGGATCGGGTGAGGATCCGGTATCGAATCGACGGCGCGCTGGTCGAACGCGACAACCCGCCCCGCCGCCTGCTCGCCCCGCTCGTCTCCCGCATCAAGATTATGGCGCGCATGGACATTTCGGAAAAGCGCCGACCGCAGGACGGACGCATCAAGACGCGGGCCGGCGGTAAAGATTACGACCTCCGCGTCAGCATCCTGCCCACCAATCACGGGCAGGCTGTCGTCATGCGGATTCTCGACCGCGAAAACATCAAGATCGGCATCCGCAACCTCGGCTTCAGCGAGGAGAACTACCGCACTTTCCAGAACATCATCCGCCGGCCCAACGGCATCTTCCTGGTCACCGGCCCCACGGGCAGCGGCAAGACCACCACTTTGTACAGTGCACTGGGCGAGCTGAACCGGCCCGACCGCAAGATCATCACCGCCGAAGATCCGGTCGAGTACTACCTGCCGGGCATCAACCAGGTCGAGGTGAAGGGCGACATCGGCCTCAACTTCTCGCGCATCATTCGGGCCATGCTGCGTCAGGCCCCGAACGTGATCCTCGTCGGCGAGATCCGCGATGTGGAGACCGCCGACATGGCAATCCAAGCTTCTCTCACCGGACACTTGGTTTTCAGTACACTTCACACGAACGATGCGCCCGGTTCTATTACACGTCTGATCGACATGGGGGTGCCCCCATTCCTCGTCGCCTCCAGCGTCATGGCCATCATG
>JAHWKJ010000258.1 GCA_019347905.1 Planctomycetota bacterium | reverse complement strand
ACGAAGGCTGTGAAGCCGGGGGCGCATATGCCCGCCTTCAGTATGCTCGCCGAGGACCAACTGCGTGCACTGGCCGCCTATCTGGACGGACTCCAGTGACGCAACACGATGGGTGGCACTGGTGGCTTGCCCACCAGTGCGAGTGCGAGGAAGCGCTCGAGCACGGGTGGACAAGCCACCCGTGCCACCCGGCCGCCTGTCTGGACGGAGTTCAATGACGGAACACGAAGAACGTCGCAGGAGCGAGGCCGAAGATATTGAGCCGCTGCCGCAGGCGCCGCCGCTGGAAGTGCAGCGAGCGCAGGAAGAGCGGCTCTTGAAGGCGTGGAAGACGCCCGAGGGCTGGCGGTACTGGTCGGCGGTAAACAACTCGGAGGTAGGCAAGTGGTACACGGCCGCCGCCTTCGGGTTTTTGATCTTCGGCGGCGTGCTGGCCCTGTTGATGCGGATTCAACTGGCCGTCCCCGGGAACACGTTTCTCTCCGCCGAGCGCTACAACCAGGTCTTCACGCTGCACGGCTCGGTGATGATGTTCCTGTTCGCCGTGCCGATCTTTGAGGCGTTCTCGATCTTCGTGCTGCCGGAGATGCTGGGGGCTCGGGACCTGCCGTTTCCGCGGCTGTCGGCCTATGGCTTCTGGAGCTTTCTCATAGGCGGGATCTTCGTGTGCGGCTCGATCTTTTTCGACGCCGCGCCGCGCGGGGGCTGGTTCATGTACCCGCCGCTGACGACCGACTATCAGCCGGGCGTCGGGGCTGACATCTGGCTGCTGGGGCTGACGTTCATCGAGATCGCCTCGATTGCGGCGGCCGTGGAATTGATCGTGGGGATTCTGAAGTGCCGTCCGCCGGGGATGCGGATCAACCTCATTCCGCTGTACTCGTGGTACATCCTGGTGGTGGCGGGGATGATTCTGTTCGCGTTTCCGCCGCTGATCGCGGGAGACATTCTACTGGAGGTCGAGCGGGCCTTCGACTGGCCGTTCTTCGATGCCGCGCGCGGAGGGGATCCGCTGTTGTGGCAGCACCTGTTCTGGATCTTCGGGCATCCGGAGGTGTACATCGTCTTTCTGCCGTCGATCGCGCTCGTGGCCATGATTGTGCCCACGTTCGCGCGGACGGCGATCGTGGGGTATAGCTGGATCGTGCTGGCGGCCGTGGGCACCGGGTTCCTCAGCTTCGGGCTGTGGGTGCACCACATGTTTACGACGGGGCTGCCGGGGATTTCGCTGGGGTTGTTCTCGGCGGCGTCAGAGGCGGTGGCGATTCCGACCGGGGTGCAGATTTTCTGCTTCATCGCCACGCTGCTGGTGGGCCGCGTGGTGCGGGTCGCGGCCATCAAGTTCGTGCTGGGCGGGCTGGCAACGTTTGTCATCGGCGGACTGACGGGCGTGATGGTCGCGCTGGCGCCGTTCGACTTTCAGGCCCACGACACATTTTTCGTCGTTGGTCACCTGCATTATGTGCTCGTCGGCGGGGCCGTGTTCCCGATCATCGGCGCGTTCTATTACTACTTCCCGCTGGCGGGCGGGAAGAAGCTCTCGGAGACGCTGGGGACGATCGCTTTCTGGCTGATGTTCGTCGGCTTCAATGTCACGTTTCTGCCCATGCATTTGACGGGGCTGCGCGGCATGCCGCGGCGCGTCTTTACCTATCCGGCCGACATGGGCTTCGATGTGCTCAACCTGGTGTCGAGCATCGGGGCGTTCGTGCTGGCGGCCGGCTTTTGCGTGTTCCTGTGGGACGTGATCCGCCCCAAGGCGAAGCAGCCGATTTCGGAGCGCAATCCCTGGGGGGCCGGGACGCTGGAATGGCTGGCCGAAATGCCCGACAAGCCGTGGGGCGTGCGGTCGATTCCCGAGATCGACGGCCGCTATCCGTTATGGGACCAGCCGAATTTCATGCGCGATGTCGATGAGGGCCGCTTCTATCTGCCGGATGCGGAAGAGGGCTTGCGGGAAACGCTGGTGACGAGCGTCATCGACGCGCGGCCCATCCAGTGCCTGCGCGTGCCCGGTCCCACATTCCTCACGTTCTTCGCCGCGTTGTTTACGGGCGGGTTTTTCATCTTTGCGACGTATCACTGGTGGCTGCCGGCGCTGGTGAGCGGCGTCATCGCGCTGGGAACAATTCTGGTGTGGATGTGGACGGGCACCGCTCCGATTCCGGAAAAGGCGTCGAAGGACGTGGGACTGGGGCTGACGCTGCCGTTGTATGCCTCGGGTCCGAAGTCGGTGGGCTGGTGGGCCATGTTCATCACGATGCTGGGGGACCTGACGGCGTTTGTGTCACTCGTCTTCGGGTACTTCTTCTACTGGACAGTGCACGATGACTTTCCGCCCGATCCGTCGCCGGGGCCGGGCATCTTCTGGCCGGTGATCGGCGGCGTCGCGCTACTGGCCGCGTGGCTCTTGACCGTGCTCGCCCGCCGCTGGAACCGCGACGACCGGAGCACGCTGTTTTACCTCTCGCTGCTCGCGGCCGCCGGCTTGTCGGTGGGAGGTGCAGGGGCGCTGGTGGTGGGCGTGTGGAATCTCGAACCCACCACGCACGTCTATCCGGCCATCGTGTGGCTGCTCGTCCTGTGGACCGTGTTTCACGTGGCGGTGGGTGTCATGATGCTGCTTTACTGCGTGTTTCGGCGACTGGCTGGACGCATGACCGCCCGCTACGACATCGACATGGCGAATGTGGCACTGTACTGGCACTTTGCCGCGCTGACGGTGTTCATTACCGTCGCGGTGATCGCCGGCTTCCCCCTGGTCGCCTGAGGACAATGCGATGACAGAGCGACCGGACAACCAGAACACTCAGGAACGGCATCAGAGCCTGTGGCTGCTCACGATCGGGCCGGCCGTGTGGGCGGTGCATTTTCTGACGAGCTACATCACCGCCGCCATCTATTGCGCCAAGTTCGCGGGGCCGGACGACTCGCTGTGGGTCGTGCGGGTCGCCATCGGCGTCTACACCGCGGTCGCGCTGGCGGGCATCGGCGTCAGCGGGTGGATCGGCTTCCGCCGGCACACGTACGGCCGCGCCACCACGCCGCACGATTTCGACACGCCGGAGGACCGGCACCGCTTTCTGGGTTTCTCCACGCTGCTGCTTTCGACGCTGAGCGCAGTGGCCACCGTTTTCGTGGCGCTGGCGGCCGTCTTCATGAGGACCTGCCACTGATGAAGGGTTGAGAGTTGAGGGTTGAGGGTTGAGGGTTGTGGGATGCGAGTCGTGGGTCGGGGGCAGATAGCGCCGATCTGCGATGTCGGACTTCTGACCTCTGACTTCTGAATCGACGATGTTTATGTCGAGTGCTTCGTCGTCGGCCACGTCGCGCATTTCCGGCGGCGAACGTCGGCGCCATTTGCTCGTGTTCTTCGGATGCCTCACGCTGGCCGGGACGTGGATCGGCCCCTTGCCGCGGCTTGCGCACGAGGCCTTCTTTGCACACATGCTGATGCACATGGGCGTGGTGGCCGTCGCGGCCCCCCTGTTGTCCCTCGGAATCGCCGGCGGCCGCTTCGATCCCGTGCCCCGGGCGCCGCGGCTGTTCTCGCCCATCCCGACTTCGGTGCTGGAGCTGATCGTGGTCTGGGCGTGGCATGCGCCCGCGCTGCATCACGTCGCGCGGCACACGCGGGCCGGCGTCTTCGCCGAGCAGGGAATGTTCCTTTTGTGCGGCCTGCTGGTCTGGCTGTCGGCGTTCGGAGGAAGTCTGCCCCGCGGAGGGAGTCGCAGCGCCGCCGGGGTCATCGGCCTGTTGTTGACCTCGATGCACATGACGCTGCTGGGGGCGCTCCTGGCCCTGGCGCCGCGGCCGCTGTATCCGCACGTGCACGGCGTCGGCGGTCTGACGCCGCTCGAAGACCAGCATCTCGGCGGGGCGATCATGCTGCTGGTGGGCGGGGTGTCGTATCTCGCCGGCGGCGTCTGGTTGACCGTCGGTTTGCTCCGCAAAAGGGGCTTCGAGCCGGGAGAGGGAACATGAGGCGCCTGCTCAACGCCGCGATTGCGCTCTTCTGGCTGATCGCCGGCGGATTGTCCCTCGTCACACGCAAGCGCGCGGCGGGCGGGCGACCGGCGGGCAACCAAGCCACCCGCGGCGGTCGGCCGGCTGAAGCCGGCCACTACGAACGGCACGAGGAGCCGCGCCCGGGCAAGTGGGGCCTCAGGCGGATCGCGCTGGTGGTTGCGGCCGTGCTCGCGGTGCAGGCCGTCGGGGGGTTTCTGGTGGTCGTGACGGGCGTTGCGCCGATTAAAGCCAGCTCCGGGCACTGGCCAATCACGGCCTGGTTCTTGAACTTCTCCATGAGCCGTTCGGTCTCGACCCACAGCATCGGAATCAAGGCGCCGCCGCTCGACGAGCCGCACCTCGTGGTGAAGGGCGCGGCGCATTATGCGACAGGCTGCTTCCCCTGTCACGGCAGTCCGCAGCTTCGGCACCCCCGCATCGCGCGAGGCATGACGCCACACCCGCCCTATTTGCCGCCGGCCATCCCGCAGTGGGAGCCGGAAGAGTTGTTCTACATCGTCAAGCACGGCGTGAAGTTCACCGGCATGCCCGCCTGGCCGGCGCTGGAGCGCGACGATGAAGTCTGGGCCATGACCGCCTTCCTGCAGAAGCTGCCGGAACTCGACGCCGAAGAGTACCGGCGACTCGTGGACGGCGATGGCGCATCGGCCGCCGGTGCGCCGCTGGAGCGTCTCACAGGCACAGAGAATGTACCGCGGCAAGTCGTCGAGACCTGTGCCCGTTGCCACGGCGTGGACGGTCTGGGACGAGGCATCGGCGCCTTTCCCCGGCTGCGCGGGCAACAGAGCACGTATCTCGAACTGGCTCTGCGGGCGTTCGCCAGCGGCCAGCGAAACAGCGGAATTATGGAACCGATCGCCGCCGAGTTGAACGATGACGAGATCCGCGCCCTCGCCCGCTATTACGGCGGCCTCGAACGGGCGGAGCACGAGCCGGTTGAAGCGGATGATCGCGAAACGATGGCACGCGGTGAAGAGATCGCACAGCACGGGGTACCAGCGCAGCGCGTGCCCGCCTGCGTCGCCTGTCACGGCCCCGGCGACATCGAGCGGAATGCCGCCTATCCCACGCTCGCCGGGCAGTATGCCGAGTACCTGGTCTTACAACTCGAGCTGTTCAAGGCAGAACATCGCGGCGGATCGGCCTACGCCCATCTGATGCACCCGGTCGCCAGCCGGCTGACTCCGGAACAGATGCGAGATGTCGCTGCCTACTATCGGGCGCTGCCGCCTGCGAACGACTCGGAGCGATAGCCACCTTGTTCCAGCGCCGTGAGAAGACGGGCACTAAACGAGCCCTCGCTGGCGCTTCGGGTTAGTGTCTGCCACACTAACCCGAAGCGCCAGCGAGGAGACTGTCGTCGCGGGAAGCAGGCAGCCACTCGCGCCGCAGCCGCTGGATGCCCTTGTACTTCTCGTCGCTGATACGGGCCGGCGGCAGTTCGAGACGTGCGGCGATCTCAGCGACAGAGAGCCCTTCGGCCGACAGGATCAGCACGCGGCGCTGCCGGTCGCTCAGCGAGGTCGCTTCGCGCAGCCGCTCGATCAGCCGCGGACCGGTTGCTGCTGAGGAATCGCTGCGATCGTCGGCAGGGGACCGGCCGCCCAGCGGGAGCATCCGCGGCATGCGGCGATGCCGCTGCACAACGCACCACACCGCGCGGTTCAGCTCGCGCCGCTCGGACGAGTCCGCCTCGCCAATGGCCGCTGCGAGCCGCGTGGGCGACAGTCGCTGGAGCAACTCGACGAACAACTGCTGCGAACAGTCGGCCCAGTCGCCGGAGGGAATGCGGGCGTTCCGCCAGCTCGCGACGGCGTAGCGGCCGATGCGGTCGATCGCCTCGCGCTCGATGTCGGCCGCGGCCGTGCATTCCATGGCCGGCGCAGGACATGCGGCGGCCTCCGCGGCCGGCGCCATCGACGCAGCCACCACCGTGCAGGCCGTCACGGCCAGCCATCTGCAAAGTGAATCGTCCACCGGCATCAGGTCGTCCTCCTGTGTCTCCAGTGGGAATGGACACCGGCGGAAGCGAATCTCGCCTGTACCAGCATTCTGTCCCGCCGCCGAAGGTGAATGCAACGCAGCCATGGGGGGGGGCGTGTGGATTTCAATCCACACGACCGAATTCTTGACATGCTCACCTGAGCATCGTCCGTGTGGATTGAAATCCACACGACCGACTTTCAAGACGCACACGCGGGGCTGTGATACCATTGCCTGTTTGACGCCGCGGGAGCGACCTCTTGAGGACCGCCGGAGTCGCAGTGACGGCGATCGGCCCGACAGCGGTCCCCTCGTCCAGCGAGATTTAGTGGAGACTGGCAGCACATGGGCACCTTGATTCTGCTGTCCCTGCTGGCTGGTGCGGACGGGCGGGCGAACGCTGCAGCGGCCCACCCGCTGGCGGCACCGGGGATCACCACCCTCACGAACGACCGCGTCCGCTACCGGGAGGCCCCGGAGCATTTCGCCGTGCTGCGCCGCGGCGGTGTCACGGCCGTCGTCGTCGACAACTCGGCCATCGACAACGACGTTCTGCCGGGGCATCGCGCCGGCTATAACGGCATGGCGTCGCTCACGCACGTGCGCAGCGATAAGAACCTGTTCGTGCCCGCCTATGCCGGCCTGAACCTGGAGCACATCCACGACGGCACGCTGGCCGTCACGCGGGAGAAATACGAGCCGCGAACCGCGCCAATGCAGCTTCGCCTGATCGACGAGCACACGGTCGAGCTGTATCAGCCGCCCACGCCGAACTGGAAGCTGGAGAGTTGCGGGCGCTACCGTCTGCTGGAAGACGGCGTCATCGAGTACACCTTTGAATGCATCCCGCGGGCCGACGTCTTTGAGCAGGGGTGGATCGGCCTGTTCTGGGCCAGCTACATCCATCAGCCTCGGGACGGCGCGATCCATTTCATTGGCCGCAGGACCGACGGCGAAGGGCCGGGCGATTGGCTCCGCGCCGAAAGCCCGCAGCACGGCGTCGACAGCACGCATCCGCCCTCGCGACGGCTCCGGCCGATCGACATTCATCCCGAGTTTCCGCTGACGCTGGTCAATCACCGCTCGCCGTTCGTCTCTACCGAGCCGTGGTACTATGGCGTCAGCAACGGAATGGCGTACGTGCTGATGTTCCGCCCGCAGGATGCGATCTGGTTCGTCCAGTCGCCCAGCGGCGGCGGCCGCGGAAATCCGGCGTGGGACTTCCAGTGGTTCATCCCCGACTACCGCGTCGGCGAAGCGTACGGCTTCGTGATGCGGGCCGCATATCTGCCCTTCGAGAGCCGCGAGCAAATCGAACGGGACACCCGCCGCCACCGGGAAGCGCTCGATCCATGAAAGCCGCCGTCGGCCATGTGCCGGTTCCATCGATTATGGTTTCGTAGCACCTTCTCCATAGTGCAAGTCGCTGACGCCATGAGCTTGAGGAGCCGCCGATGCACCGACGCGTGTTTCTCCAGAATGCAGCCGCACTCCCACTCGCCGGCGTCGCCGCGGCAGCCCGCGCAGACGTGACCGGCGGCCGCGAGGCCGTCGCGGCGCTCTCCGAGCGGCTGAACCCGCAGATTCAGCGAAATCGCGAAATCGCGCTCAACATTCTGAAGTCCTCGGCCGCTGAATTGGAGCGGGGCCTGCGGTTGCACAGCGAATCGCTGGTCTTCGACGCGTATGGTTTCTCGCCGAGGGCCGCCATCGACGGCGACGCGCTCGCCGCGGCGATCGAAGCCGGTGCGTCGGACATCGAGCTGGCGGATCTGCGCGAAGAGATGGGCATGACCCGCTACGTGAGCGATCCCGCCGAGCAGCAGGAGTATCGCGACGCCTGGCGGGCCTCCGGCGTGACCTGCATCTTTCAGAATGCCGGCGAAGAAGGTCAGGACCCGCTGCGGCTGCTCAAGCGGCTGGCGCGGTTCACGTTCGCCACCGATCTCTTGCGTGACTTCGTCTTCAAAGCCGCCGTGCCCGACGACGTGCTTGAAGCGAAGCGGCGCGGCGTCCATTGCCTGTACCTGACGGGCAACGGCGTACCGCTCACGCAGCAGTGGGTCTCCGTGCCCGACGAGCTGCGCTACCTGCGGGTGTTCTTTCAGCTCGGCATCCGCATGATGCACCTGACCTACCAGCGGCGGAACATGATCGGCGACGGCTGCGGCGAGAAGTCCGACGCCGGCCTCAGCGACTTCGGCCGCAGCGCGATCGCCGAGATGAACCGCGTCGGCGTCATCCCCGATTGCGCCCATTCCGGCTGGCAGACGAGCCTCGAAGCCGCCCAGGTTTCGGAAAAGCCCGTCGTCGCCAGCCACACCACGTGCGGCGGCATCTTCCCCCACTTCCGCAGCAAGCCGGACAACGTCATCCGGGCGATCGCAGACACCGGCGGCTACGTCGGCATCTGCTGCATCCCGCGCTTCCTGCGCGGCCGCGGCGACATCGCAGCCTTCCTCGATCACATCGACTACGCCGTGAAACACTTCGGCGCCGACCACGTCGCCATCGGGACCGAC
>JAHWKJ010000766.1 GCA_019347905.1 Planctomycetota bacterium | reverse complement strand
ATCTGGCCATGCGGCAATTGCCCGAGGTCGTCTTGTCGAAACGAAAAGGTCAATGGGATGATCGCCAGGTGCAGGTGGCGGCAGCGGTCCTGGCGCTCGGCCAAGGGAATGGCTGGTTCGCCCGCACCTACTATGAACTCGACCGCGCCATGCTCGATCACCTGCTCCAGCAGGAATTCGGCTCGGCCGAGTGGGATTGGCCCTAACCGCGCGCTGAAGGAGCTATTGTCAGAAGTCGTGTTCTGTTGAGTGAAAGAAAGGCGGCGTATCCTGCTGGGAATTGGTTGTGTTCGATTCACCAGCGGCCCGACGAGGGCAACGGAGGATACGCCGATGACGCAGCGTACGACATCAGCCACGCGGATTCCAGAAGCACACTTGGAAGCGACAGCCGGCAGCGGTCGACCTGACCTCGAGGTCGTCGAGTTCCGGGCGCAGTTCGAAGCCCGCAGTCCCCTGGACGAGATCGTCCGAGAAGGAGCGCGACAGATGCTTCAGGCGGCCATCGAAGCGGAAGTCACTGAGTTCGTCAGCCGGCACGAGGATCGGCGGGATGACCACGGCCGCCGCCTCGTGGTTCGCAACGGCCATCTGCCTGCACGAGCGATTCTGACGGGCGCCGGACCGCTGCAGGTCCGCCAGCCGCGGGTGCGGGACCGCTCGCTCCAGAAGGAAGAGAGGGTACAGTTCTCACCGAGCGTGCTGCCGCCCTACCTGCGCCGCAGCCGCTCGCTGGACGAGCTGATCCCCTGGCTGTACCTCAAAGGGGTCTCCACCGGCGACTTCACCGACGCACTGCGGGCGCTGCTGGGAGAGAACGCTCCGGGGCTGAGCGCCAACTGCGTGGTGCGGCTCAAGGAGCAGTGGTCGGCCGAGTACGAGCAGTGGAGCCGCCGCGATCTGTCGCAGACCCAGTACGTCTACCTCTGGGCCGACGGCATTTACCTGAATGTGCGGCTGGAAAGCGAGGAGAACAGCCGCCAGTGCCTGCTGGTCCTGATGGGCGCCACGGCCGACGGCAAGAAGGAGTTGATCGCCGTGCGGGACGGCTATCGCGAGAGTGAGCAGAGCTGGTCGGAACTGTTGCTGGACCTCAAGGGCCGCGGCCTGAGCCTGGCTCCGAAGCTGGCAGTCGGCGATGGAGCGCTGGGCTTCTGGGCCGCGTTGCGGAAGGTCTTCCCGGAGACGCGCGAGCAGCGCTGCTGGGTGCACAAGACGGCCAACGTGCTCGCGAAGATGCCCCGAAGCGTGCAGCCCCGCGCGAAGGAGGCCTTGCACGAGATTTGGCAGGCCGAGACGCGCGAGGCGGCGAACAAGGCCTTTGACGGCTTTCTGGAGAAATACCAGGCTAAGTTCTCCGCGGCCTGCGAGTGCCTCAAGAAAGACCGGGACGTGCTCCTGACGTTCTACGAGTTCCCGGCCGAGCACTGGATGCACCTGCGGACGACCAACCCGATCGAATCGACGTTCGCCAGCATCCGGCTGCGGCATCGCCGCACGAAGGGAAGCGGAACCAGACGAACCAGCCTGGCGATGATGTTCAAGCTGGCCCAGTCAGCCGAGAAACGCTGGCGACGCCTGAATGGCCACCAGCACATCATTCACGTTCTCGAAGGAAGGACGTTCACCGACGGAATTCTGCAGGACGCCGCCTGAAACTCACGACACAACATTTGACAATTGCTCCACGTCGCTGGACCGGTCCCAGTGAATGCCGTCCTGCGAGCCGATTAGGTGCATTCCGTCGGTTTCGCGGTAGAGGAACACGTGTCGGAAACCGCGGCGGTCCTTCTCGGGAACCTCCAGCAGAAACGGGCTGCTGGCCCGCCGGCCGATCGGCCGTCCGAAGCCCGATCTCGGCGACCAGCGCATCGACCAGCCGCTCGATCATGCCCGCCGGTCGCCGGGCCTGCCGGCCGGCGACCACGACGAAGTCACAGTACGGGCAGATCGACAGGCAGAACGGGAAGTGAACGTAGAGGGCGACCGGCGCCGCCTCGGCGGGCGCGCCGCTCATGGCGCCAGGCGGCTGCCGTTGTCCGGCTCGTGGACGACCTCCATGCCCACGGGCAG
>JAHWKJ010000008.1 GCA_019347905.1 Planctomycetota bacterium | reverse complement strand
GGACCGACGTGCGCGACGGGCGGGTGCCCGCGCGACGTCGGACCGCCCGCGCGGCGCCCGGACATTGCCTCTGGCTTTCCCTGCCCCCAGCCACGCCCTCACGCCTTTCTACGCTCTTCGCGCAAGAAGTCATTCGTCCACCGGGTAATGCGACAGGCCGTAGTGTTCGGCGAACTGCTTGAGCCGTGCATTCGGCCGCCGCACAAGTTCGTCGAGCACGAGGGCGTTGCGGAAGCGGCCGAGGGCGAGGTAGGCCTGGTAGTCTGCGGGTGGCTCGATGCCGGCGTCCTTCAGCCGCAGGCGTCCTTCCCACAGGTCGCGGAGCAGCTTCGGGTTGTCGCCGCGGGATTGCGCGAATTGGAAGAACCAGTCGGGCTTCGACGCGGGAGCCTCCCCAATCTCACGCAGAAGCTCGCGCTGGCCGGGGTGCACCAGTTCCACGCGGCCCACCATTGTCCGCACGACGTCGGCCGGTGCTGAGATTTCGAGCGGCAGGACGGCGTCGGTCCATTCGTGCGGAAGGAGGAAGAACAACCGCAATCCCGGGCTCTTGAAATAGCCGACTTCCCACGTGTTCAACAGGGCGTCGGCCTCGTCGGCGAACAGGCCGTCGGTGATGAGCGCCGCCCGCATGTCGGCGCGCAGCCGCGGAAGATTTTCGGCAGAGTACGAGTCCTCGCGGAATTCCGCGGGCACTTCCGACAGCACTTGTGCGTCGCGGCCGGTGAGCGTGACCGGTTCCAGCCGCCGCCAGGCGACGCGGCCGTCCGTCGCAATGTGCGTCAGCCACAGCGCGGGGATCTGTAGCGGATTGCGAAACGGGAATTGCGGATTCGATTGTTCCTGGATGACGAGCCGGCTTCGGCGTTCGTCGCGAACGACCCGCAGCGGGGCGGCGACGTTGCCCACGCCGCGGTAGAAAAGGAAGCGCTCGCTTTCTCCCTCGGACGTGCGAACGCCGGCGGCCGCGACCTGCCGCGGCGCGAGCCAGGCGCGGGAATCGGTGGCGGGGCCGTCGCCGCCGACGCCGATGGTGAGGTTGTTCCACGCCAGGGCGCCCAGCGTGTCGGGGGCAATTCGACCATAGCGGAAGCGGCCCTCTTTGAAGCCGGGAATCTCCACGCGGGCCTTGGGGTAGTATTCGGTGAGCCAGCCGCCACGGAAGGCGACCCGCACATCGACCGTCTGGGGAGCGGACTGCGAGGTGGGTGGGTAGAAGTAGATCACCGGCGTCTCCAGCCGCATGGCGATGTCGCGATGCAGCCGCGGCACGCTCTTGTAGAAGATGTTGTGAGCCGGCGCGAGCTCGCCCGGCTGGAGAATCAGGTCGCGCGACAGGCGGTGCACGAACTGCGGCACCGGCTCGTCGTCGGTGTTGATGCCGCGCACGGCACGGCCCGCTTCGTTCTGCAGGCAGGTGAACGTGCCCCACTCGTGAACGGTGAGCCTGTCGCCGGCGGCGGTGCGTTCGGCGGCCGCTTCGGCCGCGACCGCCGGACCCGCGGTGAAGGCCAGCGCGGCGAGTGCCAGGGCGCTCGTGCAGATCCGGCCGCTTGGATGCTGGAAAAGGGGTGCTGCGAACATGACGGTCTCCTCGGAGGGCGGGCGAATGCGATGCCTAAAGCCTCTGCCAAGAGAATACGGTGGCCCCAGGCGCACATGAAATTGTTTTTTCTGTCACCAATGATGAGAATTACTGTATACGTCCGCTTGGGCGTTCTCCAACGTTGGTCGCGCGGATTGAAATCCGCACTATGGCACGCAGTGTCTGGAGGTAAGTCGCGATGGAACCGGCGCTGCTCTCCGTCTCGACGGATCAGATTGCCGCCTTTGTGGAGCTGGCGCGGCAGGGCAGCCTCCGCAAAGCCGCGGGCGAATTGTTCATCAGCGAGCAGGGCCTGCGCTGCCGCCTGCTGGCGCTGGAGCAGCGGCTGGGGACGGCGCTGTATCTGAAGCAGCGCGGCATCCGGCGGGGCAGCCTGCTCACCGCTGAAGGCCGACGCATTCTGCCGCACGCGATCGACTTTCTCGACCGCGCCCGCAACCTGGGCGAGTTGTTCGCGGCCGCCCCGCGCGTGAGGGAGGTCCACGTGGCGGCCAGCCAGTACCTGATTTATTACGTGCTGATCGATGCCGTGAAGCGGTTCCACGCCCGCTTTCCGCAGATCCGCATCCGCCTGAGCAGCCGCACCGAGCAGGAGATCGAAGCGGCCCTGTTGAGCGATCCCGACCTCGCCCTGGGCATCGCCGCGCCTTACGATCCCTCGGCCGATCTGGAGTACGTCCACCTGTTCTCGATGGACTGGAGCGTCATCGCACCGCCAGGGCATCCGCTGCTCAAGCGCCGGCGGCTGACGCTGGAGAGGATCGCCGGCGAGCCGTTGATCCTGTTCGAGCGCGGCTCGACCGGGCGGCGGCACATCGTCGAGGGCTTCCAGCGCGCGGGTGCCTCGCCGCGGATCGAAATGGAAATGACGAACACGCAGGTCATCGTGCGGATGGTCGAGGCGGGCCTGGGCGTGTCGATCGTGCCGCTCTTGCCCGGCGGCGCCGTTACGCGCGGCGTGAAGGTGGGCGTCCGGCGGCTGGGACGTCAGATCGAGCCGATCCGCTCGGGGATTCTCACCCGCCGCGGCGAGACGCCCGCGCCCGCGGCGAGCGAGTTCATCGCATTCGTGCGTAAGCGTGCGGCGGCGCGCGACGGTTAATGAGCCGCGGCGCCCCTCCGGCTGTCTTCGCCAGGCGATCCCGTGGTCACGCAGGTCCGAGCCACTCCACAGTCTCGTGCGGTTCTGGTATACTTGGAGATCGAGACAAACATCGACTGACCTATGAAGACTGAAGACTTCCTGCGACACGAGCTCAGCCGGCGTGAGTTTCTGGGCTACAGCGCCCGGAATGCGGCGGGGGTGGCCGTCGGCGTAGTCGGGCTGGGAGCGGGCCTTGAGGCCGCAACGAAGGCGACTGCTTCGGAACGGGTCCGGCTGGGCGTCATTGGCGTTCGTAACCGCGGCCGCGTGCTGGCCGAAGGCTTCGCCCGCCTGGCCGCGGCCGACGTGGTCGCGGTCTGCGATGTCGATGCCGACGTGCTCTCGGCGGCGTGCGACGGCGTCGAGCAGGCGCAGGGCCGTCCTCCGCGGCCGCTGCGGGACTTTCGGCGGATGCTGGACGATCCATCAATCGACGCCGTCGCGATCGCCACACCCGACCATTGGCACGCCCAGATGGCCGTGCTCGCCTGCCAGGCCGGAAAAGACGTATACGTCGAGGCGCCGGTCTCGCACACCATCCGCGAAGGCGACGAGATGCTTGCGGCCGCCCAGCGGCACGAGCGCGTCGTTCAGACGGGCCTGCAGCAGCGCAGCGGCGAGCACTTTCGCTCCGCCGTCGAAATTGTCCGCAGCGGACGGCTGGGTGACGTCAGGCTCGCACGGGCGTGGACGGTGCACCGCCGCAAGAGCGTGGCCGTTTCCCAGGCGGGACGAACGCCGCCCGCTATCGACTACGACCTCTGGCTCGGCCCGGCGGCCGCACGAAGCTTCGATCCCGGCCGCTTCCATTACAACTGGCGCTGGTTCTGGGAATATGGCTCCGGGGAGCTGGGCAACTGGGGCGTGCACATGCTCGATGTCGCCCGCTGGGGTTTGGGCGTCGAGTGGCCCGTGCGCGTGGCGTCAGCCGGAGGCGGGTACGTCTATCGCGACCAGGAAACCCCGGACGCCCAGATCGTAAGCTACGTGTTCGACTCCGGAACATCGAAGCGCGATGCCATCCGCGGATCCGGCGACGGCCCCACCATCGTCTGGGAGCATCGCCTGTGGAGCCAGCACGCGCCGGACGGCCGCAGCGCCGGCGCCGCCTTCTACGGCCAGCGCGGCACGTTGATCGTCGACCGCGGCGGCTGGAAGATTTATGACGCTGACGAACCGCTGGCGGGTTCCGGCTCCAGCCGGCTGGAACCGCACCTCGTTGACTTTGTCGAAGCCGTCAAGACGCGTGGCCGTCCCGCGGCGGACCTGCCGACTGGCCTCGCCTCATCGGGTCTGGCGCATCTGGGCAACATCTCGCACCGGCTGCGGCGCGAGGTCGTCTTCGATCCGGCCGCGATGGATTTCGGGGCCGACGCCGACGCCAACGCCCTGCTGGAGCCGCCCGTCCGCCGCGCGTGGGATCAGCGGTCGTAGAGCAAGCGTCCCGCTTGCTCGAACCTGCCGGCTCTCACCGCGATTGCAGAACTCATCGCACAAGCGAGACGCTTGTGCTACGGCCGAATGCACGACGCGATCATCATCGGCGGTGGGCACAACGGACTGGTCTGCGCCGCCTGTCTGGCCAGGGCCGGCTGGAAGGTGCTCGTACTGGAGCGACGGCCCTTCGTCGGTGGGGCCTGCGTCACGGAGGAGTTGTGGCCGGGCTACCGCGTCTCCACGGCAGCCTATGTCGTCAGCCTGCTCCTGCCGGAGGTCGAGCGCGAGTTGGAGCTGGCACGGCATGGATACCGGGTGCTGCCCCGCAACCCCTCGTCGTTTACGCCGCTGGAAGACGGCCGGTCGCTGACGCTCGGCCCCGACGCCGCGGAGAATCGCCGCGAGATCGCCAAGTTCTCCGCGCGCGACGCCGAGGCCTTTCCGCGCTACGAGGCGTTCCTGACTCGTGTGGCCGAGCGGCTGGAGCCGGTGCTGTCTTCCACGCCGCCGGACCTGTTGCCGCTGCCCCAGAGCTGGCGCCGGAGCGGCTGGAGGAAACGGTTCGGCGATTTGAAACGCACGTGGGGCCTGTACGACGCCGTTCGCTCGTTGGGAGATGAGCTGCCCGAGGCGATCGAGCTCCTCATCGGCCCGGCCCGGACGATTCTCGACCGCTGGTTTGAATCGGAAGTCTTGAAGGCGACGCTGGCCACGGATGCGATCATCGGCACGTTTCAGCCGCCGTCGGCCCCGGGCACCGGGTATGTGCTCTTACATCACGTGATGGGCGCGGCCGGCGGGGCGCGCGGCGTGTGGGGCTACGTCGAGGGCGGCATGGGCGCTCTGACGCAGGCCATCGCCCGTTCCGCCGAAGCCGCCGGTGCCGAGATTCGCTGCGAGGCGGCTGTCGAACGCATCCTCGTCGATGGCGGCCGCGCGGTTGGCGTGAGGCTCGCCGGCGGGGAAACGATCGCAGCGAAGCGCATCGCCTCCGGCGTCGATGCCAACGTCACCTTCCTCAAGCTGCTGGAGGCGCAGACGGTTCCCGACGGCTTCCGCCGCGCCATCGAACGCATCGATTACTCCAGCGCCAGCGCGAAGATCAACTTGGCCGTCCGCGAGTTGCCGCAGTTCTTGTGCGTCGGAGAGCGCGCTGGAACACTCGACCGGAGCGAACCCGGCCCGGAGCACCGCGGCACAATCCACATCGGAGCTTCGCTCGACGACATCGAGCAGGCATGGGCCGACGCCCGTTGCGGACGGCCTTCCGACAAACCCGTGGTCGAAATGACGATACCCTCTGCCGTCGACAGCACACTCACTCCGGCCGGCCGGCACGTCGTCTCGCTGTTCGTGCAGTACGCACCATACGAGCCGACCGGTGCCACCTGGGACGAGCTGCGAGATCCCTTCGCTGATCGCTGCCTTGCCGCCATCGGTCGGCTTGCGCCCAATTTTCTGGACGCGGTCGTTCATCGGCAAGTGCTCGTGCCACCGGATCTGGAGCACGTCTTCGGCCTGACGGGCGGCAACATCTTTCAGGGAGCGATGTCGCCGGGGCAGCTCTTTTCGCTGCGGCCGGTTCCGGGTTGGAGCGATTATCGCACGCCTGTTCGGGGGCTGTATCTCTGCGGCAGCGCGACGCATCCGGGCGGCGGCGTGACCGGCGCCTGCGGCCGCAATGCTGCCCGCGAAATGCTGCGCGACGGCCGCTGACGCGACGAGATGGAACCTCACAAACCGGTGGAGCCGCCCTCCGCGGCGGCCGGCGGCCCAGCTCGAAACACGAACTGGTTACAGCCGTGCCCGCCGCCGCAAGTGATCAGCCGGCGAAGCACGAATCCTCGGCGCCGATAGAAGTCGAAGATCTCTTCCGGCCTGGCGACCTCGAACGGATAGCCGCCGATCCAGTCAATGGCATCGCGCCAGGGATTCATCCCGCGACTGCGCGCCGCATCGTTCCGCCAGATGTCGAAGGGTCTGCCGCGCACCAGGTCGCGGAGCATCGGGGGTCCCCACAACCCCACGAGCGCCGGCCCCACCACAAGAAACCGCAGCGCCCGAGGCAGCCGGTTATACAGCCGCTTGACGAACCGCCAGCGCCGGCTCCGCCCACCCTGGTCGTTATAGATCGCGACGCACAACAGGCCCCCGTCGCCGACGAGCAATCCGGTATGCGCAAGGGCCGTCTGCAACTGCCCCGTGTGATGCAGCACGCCCCACGCGTAAACCACGTCGAACCGCCCGAGCGACTCGACAAATGAACGATCCAGAATCGAGCCGCCGAGAATCGTCCACTCGGAGTCGCCGGGCCGACGGCTGCGCTTCAGTTGTTCGGCACAGGCGACGCATTGCGTGTCGAAGTCGAATGAAACGACCGTCGCGCCCAGTTCGCGGGCGACGAGGCTGAACAGCCCGCTGCCGCAGCCGACGTCCAGAAATCTGCGGCCGGTCAGATTGTCGACCTCGAGCAGTTCGCACAGCGACTGCCGGGCCCGCTCAATGGCCCCCGCATCGAGCGACCGCAGGAACTTTGCCCAGTTGCGCCCGAAGGCGAACCGCCGGGCCTCGGTCTCCGGGGGAGCGACTGCCGCCATCATCATCTCGGACGTTGTGGTGCGGACGGTCTTCGCCAGCAGCGGCGCCAGGCGGTCAAAGGATGCCGTGCAATGGAATGGCAAGTCCCGGCAACAGCGGTGACGTATAAACGTCGTCCGGACCGAGCACGGTTTCGACATACCGCCCGTCGCTCAGCCGGAGAACCGTCAGCCGGCGCTCGAAGCGGTCGATGATGACGTACTCCCGGACGCCGATCCGCTCGTACTCGTCGCGTTTGTCGCCGTAGTCCCGTCGGCGGTCGCGCGGGTCTTCGCTGACGCTCTCGAAGATCATGTCGGCAACGCGCTCGGGAAAGCGTCGCGGATCCTCGTTCGCGCAGAGATACACCTGAATACCCGGAATGCGATCCGTCTCGTCATCGGTGACCTGCCAGCCTTCCTGGAAGACATCTTCCACGATCTCCGGATGCTCCAGCTCGTAGGCCCCCAAGTGATTGCGGAACGGCTTGACCGACCGGTGGTGATCGAATCCCGGCGGCACCATGACCCGCAGCCTCCCGTTCACCCGCTCGAAGCGCAGCCGCTCGTCGTGGTCCGCCTCGGCGAACTCCTCGCGGGACAGCTCAAGGCCGTCGTCCGTCTCGGACAGGTAGAGTTGCGATTTACCCATGATCGTTTGCTGTTCTGCGGGACTCGGATGACTCCTCACAGATTCCGTCGAGCAAGGTTGCCTCCCAACATCTGCGCTCTTCCAACTCTGCACTCCATTCTGCGTCATCCTGGCGCAAGGCAGCGAACCCTCGGTTCGTCTCTTCCAGGATCACGTGTCGTCGGTACGCCTCAATCGCCCTTGAGTATTTCATGCATTAGGCAGGCCCTGCAGGACTTCAGCCGTGGTCGCTCCGCCGGTCTCTCGGCGAGCCTTTTCGATTTCGTCGTCGGTGAACTCACGTCGCGCGCCCATTCGTACAGCGACGCATCGGCTTGGGCGACAGGCACGAAATAACCGAGAGGCCGCCCAGCCTCGTCACAGAAGACCACTTCCGTCCCGAGTTCGTTCAAGCGGCTTCGGAAAGATTCGTCGATGCGGAGAGTATTCATGCCGTTCTCTTTCCGGAGCAGGGGGTGATGTATCGGTCATTCCGCGGCCGAACTTACGGCCGTTGCTATTGCAGCCAGCGTCCAAAGATGGCGATTGTCACGCCGATGAAGAAGCAGGCGACACCGGTGCTGACAAACGAAATCGGCGAGTTGGCTGGCAAGACCCTGCGAACCCGAGAGGATGCCATCCCGAGAACGCCAACCGTCTCCAATAGCATCCCGAGCACGGCCATGCCGACTCCCAACGCACAAAGCAATCTCGCCGGCTCCATCGCACCTGTTCCATTATACCAGCCAATTGCCGAGCGCGGACGATGCAACAATTTCTGCCGATGTAATCTACGGCAACAGCCTCGGCGCTGACAATTGCGCCGCGGCGAAGAGACCGGCCAAACGTTCTGGCACGCCCCGCTCGAGCAGCACGGTTTCACGACAGCCAAGCTGAGGCGGCGCGCAGCGACCGCCCTCGCGATGGTGCTGCCTCTGATCCAGGGCCGCCCGCGCCACTTCGCACAACCGTCCGCAGAGCTTGCTGTTACGTCTGCTCAGCCAGTAACGCCGGTGTCATAGCGAGTCATTGGCACGCCGCTTGCCAGTGCGGCAACACCGCGATGAAGGCGGCAACGCCCTCATTGCGATCGTCCGTTGATTCACAACCTCCCCGCATGAACGGAGTGCTCGCCGCCATGCCTTACCTCGACGTTGCACTTCGAACATGCAGACTCCCGGTCCCGCGACCCGCATCGAGCTGTTCCGCTTCTCGACGCCGTCGATGCGCGCCTTTCACCTGACGTGGCTGGCGTTTTTCCTGTGCTTCTTCGGCTGGTTCGGGCTGGCGCCGATGCTCGCGGTCATCCGCGACGACCTCGGCATTTCCACCGACGCCATCGTGACCACCAACATGGCTGCGGTCGCCAGCACCGTGCTGATGCGGCTCGTCATCGGCTGGCTGTGCGACGCGTTCGGCCCGCGGCTGACGTACACGTGGCTGCTCATCCTCGGCTCCCTGCCGGTGATGCTGGTGGGCCTTTCGCCCGATTATGAGATGTTTCTGCTGATGCGGATGGCGATCGGAGCCATCGGGGCGTCGTTCGTCATCACGCAGTACCACACGTCGGTGATGTTTGCCCCCAACTGCGTGGGAACGGCCAACGCCACCACCGCCGGATGGGGCAACCTCGGCGGCGGCGTCACGCAGATCGTGATGCCGTTCCTGTTCGCCGCGGCCCTGGCCGTGGTGGGAACAGAGCAGCTTGCGTGGCGTTGGGCGATGGTCGTGCCGGGCGCAGCGCTGTTCGTGATGGGCGTCGCCTACTACCGCTTTACCCAGGACACACCCGCCGGCAACTACCGCGAATTGCGCGCGGCCGGAAGACTGGACGGCGGCCGGCACGCATCGGGGGCCTTTCTCGAAGCGTGCCGCGATTACCGCGTGTGGGCGCTGTTTGTGATTTACGGCTCGTGCTTCGGCATCGAACTGCTCGTGAACAGCAAGGCCGCGCTGTATTTCGCCGATTACTTCGGGATGGATCTGGCGACGGCGGGGCTGGTCGCGGGCCTGTTCGGCCTGATGAACGTCTTCGCCCGCACGCTGGGCGGCGCGTTGGGCGATCGCTTCGGCGCTTCCGGCGGACTGAGCGGCCGCGTGCGGTGGCTGTTCCTCGCGCTCTTCTGCGAGGGTCTCGCGCTGATGCTGTTCTCGCGAATGACGACCGTGCCGCTGATTATCGGCTCGCTCGTCGTGTTCAGCCTGTTCGTGCAGATGTCGGAAGGGGCGACGTACTCGGTGGTGCCGTTCATCAACCGGCGGGCACTGGGAGCGGTGGCCGGCATCGTGGGCGCCGGCGGCAATGCCGGTGCCGTCGCGGCGATGTTCCTGTTCAAGAAGGAACTGACGGGCCTGGAGTGGCCCGAGGCGTTTCTGGTGGTGGGAGCGGTCGTCACGGCATGCTCGTTCGTCGCTTTCAGCGTGCGGTTCTCGCCGGCGGCTGAGACCGAAGCCCGCGAAGCGCACCGGGAGGCCCTGCAGGCACGCGGGACGCTGCAGCCGGTGGGAGCGGTCAATTGATTGTCGCAGATGTCGCAATGAATGCGGACAGCAATGGAAGCGCGAACCGGCAGACCCTCGTTGTCATTGGCAACGGGATGGTGGGCCTGCGGTTCTGCGAGAAGCTGGTCGAGTTCGACACGGCCGGACGCTTCCGCGTCGTCACGTTCTGCGAAGAGCCGCGGGCGGCATACGACCGCGTGGGCCTGACGTCGTTCTTCGCCCATCGCGACGCCGAAAAGCTGATGCTGGCCCGGCTGGAGTGGTACCAGGAGCACGGCGTCGAACTGCACGTCGGCGACCGCGCCACCGCCATCGACCGCACGCGACGCCTCATACGCTCCGCGAAGGGCGTTGAGATCGATTATGACGCGGTCGTGCTGGCGACGGGTTCGTATCCCTTCGTGCCGCCGGTCCCGGGCATCGACAAGCTCGGCGTGTTCGTCTACCGCACGATCGAAGATCTGGAGCGGATCATCGAGTACGGCGGCCGCTCGCAGCGGTGTGCGGTCATTGGCGGGGGCCTGCTGGGTCTGGAAGCAGCCAAGGCGGCCTACGACCTGAAGCTGGAAACGCACGTCGTCGAGTTCGCTTCCCGGCTGATGCCGCGGCAGATCGACGACGCCGGCTCGCGAATTCTGGTGCGGCGGATCGAAGAACTGGGCGTCCGCGTGCACCTGAACAGGGCCACGAAGGAAGTGCGCGGCAACGGCCGCGTGGAGGGCCTGGAGTTCGCCGACGGCACAACGCTCGACGTGGACATGATCATCGTCTCGGCCGGCATCCGCCCCCGCGACGAGCTCGCCCGGCAGTGCGGCCTCGACGTCGGCCAGCGAGGCGGCATCGTCGTCAACGATCTCTTGCAGACCTCCGATGCCGACATCTACGCCATCGGCGAGTGCGCGCTGCACGGCGGCATGGTCTACGGCCTCGTCGCCCCCGGCTACGAGATGGCGGAGATTGTGGCGGCGAACCTGTGTGGAACGGCCGAGCGCACGTTTGCCGGCACCGATCTGTCCACCAAGCTCAAACTGATGGGCGTCGACGTGGCCAGCTTCGGCGATTACGAAGCCCCTCCGGAACGGGCGACGCCGCTGGTGTTTGAAGACCCCATCGGCGGCGCGTACAAGAAGCTGCTGTTCAGTCCCGACGGCAAACGACTCGTGGGCGGCGTACTCGTCGGTGACGCCACCCAGTACGCCACGCTGGCGGTGCTCGCGAAGAGCCACGCGCCGCTGCCTTGCCAGCCCCACGAGCTAATCGTCGGCTCGCGCGGCGCGTCGGCGGTCGGCGGGGCGGACGCCATGCCCGATGCGGCGCAGGTCTGCTCGTGCAACAACGTCACCAAGGGGCAGATCTGCTCGGCCATTCGGGAGCACGCGCTCGATTCGCCCGCCGCCGTCAAGGCCTGCACGAAAGCCGGTACCGGCTGCGGCGGCTGCTTCCCACTGGTGATCGACCTCTTCCAGTCGGAGATGCGCAAGGCCGGCAAGACCATCGTCAATCACCTCTGCGAGCACTTCCCGCTCTCGCGGACGGAATTGTTTGCCATCGTCAGGGTGAAGCGGCTGAAAAGCTTCGCCGACATCCTCGAACATTGCGGCCGCGGCCTCGGCTGCGAAATCTGCAAGCCGGCCGTCGCCTCGATTCTCGCCAGTCTGTGGAACGAGAACGTTCTCGATCCCGCGCATCAGACGCTGCAGGACACCAACGACCGCTTCCTCGCTAACATGCAGCGCGGCGGGCTGTATTCGATTGTCCCTCGCGTGCCGGGCGGCGAGATCACGCCGGACAAGCTGATCGCCATCGCCGAGACCGCCAAACGCTACAACCTGTATACGAAGATCACCGGCGGGCAGCGGATCGACCTGTTCGGGGCGCAGCTCCAGGACCTGCCCGACATCTGGGAGCGGCTGGTCGCGGCCGGCATGGAGAGCGGCCACGCCTACGGCAAGGCCCTGCGGACGGTGAAGAGCTGCGTCGGCACGACCTGGTGCCGTTACGGCGTGCGGGATTCCGTCGCCTTCGCGATTCGCATTGAGAACCGCTACAAGGGCATCCGCGCCCCGCACAAGATCAAGGCCGCCGTCTCCGGCTGCGTCCGCGAGTGCGCCGAAGCCCAGGGCAAGGACTTCGGCCTCGTGGCCACGGAGAACGGCTATAACCTGTACGTGTGCGGCAACGGCGGTTCCAAGCCGCGTCACGCCGACCTGCTCGCCGCCGACATCGATGAAGACACGGCGATACGCTATATCGATCGCTTCCTCGGCTACTACATCTCCACGGCCGACAAGCTCACGCGGACCAGCGTGTGGCTCGAGAAGCTGGAAGGCGGCATCGACCATCTGCGCGAAGTCATTCTCGACGACAAGCTGGGCCTCTGTGCCGAACTCGAAGATCTGATCCAGGGACTGGTCGACACCTACCAATGCGAGTGGGCGGCGGTCGTACGCGATCCCGACAAGCGGAAGTGGTTCCGGCAGTTCGTCAACACCGACGAGACGGAGCCCTGCATCGAGATCGTCTCCGAGCGCGGCCAATGCCGCCCCGGCGACTGGCCCGGCGAGTTGGTTTCCCTCCAGCAATTCGGCTCACTGGCCCGGCGGAACGGCGAACCGTATGAAGCACCGCCGCCCGTCGAGGAAACGCGCTGGCTACAAGTCGGCACAGTGAGCGACTTCCCCATCGACGGCGGGGCGACCATCAAATACGGCAAAGTGCAGATCGCCGTCTTCAACTTCACGTCCCGCGGCGAGTGGTACGCCACGCAGAACATGTGCCCCCACAAGAAGGCGTTCGTACTCTCGCGAGGCATCGTGGGCGATGCCGGCGGCATGCCGAAAGTGGCCTGTCCGCTCCACAAGAAAACGTTTTCGCTGGAAGACGGCCGCTCGCTGGCCGGCGAGGAATACCGCATCCGCACGTTCCCCGTCCGCGTGGAAGGCGACGCCGTGTACCCGGAATTGCCGCCGACGGAAGTCCTCGACGAAGAGCTCGCCACCGAAATCGGCTGCCGGTTGGCGACGTCGTGCGAAACGAATGGCGGGCAGGTCGAAGAGATCTGCGAACTGGTGGGAGCCTGAACGTGGTCGCTCAACAGAAAAAGCGTTGGACGCTATCGGACCCCGAGAGCCGCGCTGTTCAGCTCCGCTTCGATCTCTGTGCGCGACGTTCGCCAGATCGAGACGTGGAATCGCCCGAGGGCTTCCAGGAATTCGCTGCGGCTGAGGCCCGCAATCATGGCGGCCCGGCCTTCCGAGATCGTGCCGCCTTCGTACCACTTCACTGCGGCCGCCAGGCGCAGTTCGCGGCTGAACTCCTCCGGGCTGGTTCCCGACTCGGTCAGCACTTCTTCAGGGACGTCGAAAGATAGTGTCGTCATCGTTCGATTCCTGGAACGCTCCTCAACACCTTGATCCTATCACAACTTCCACCGCGTCAGAATGGACAGGCGGCATGAGCGTTCTCCTCGACCGCCTGCTGGGCGAGCAGCGGGAACTCACCGCCGTCGAGCAGTTCGCCCGCGAAGATGACGCAGGCGCACTTCCCTCGCAGCAGACGCGCTACTCGCGACTGTTGCCGGCGGCGCCGCCGCGCGCAGGGCAGCAGTACGGCTTTGAGGTCGATCTCGACCGCTGCACCGGATGCAAGGCCTGCGTGACCGCCTGCCATGCGCTCAACGGCCTCGACGAGGACGAGACCTGGCGCGACGTGGGCCTGCTGGTCGGCGGCACGGCGGCCAATCCGCTGATGCAGCACGTCACCACGGCTTGCCATCACTGCCTCGAACCCGCGTGCATGACCGCCTGCCCCGTCGATGCCTTCGAGAAGGATCCGGTGACCGGCATCGTGCGGCACCTCGACGACCAGTGCTTCGGCTGCCAGTACTGCACGTTCGCCTGTCCCTACGATGTCCCCAAGTACCATCACGCCAAGGGCATCGTCCGTAAGTGCGACATGTGCTCGTCGCGGCTGGCGGCCGGGGAACCGCCGGCGTGCGTGCAGGGCTGCCCGAACGAGGCGATCGCCATCCGCACCGTCGACCGGCATGACGTGCTGGAAGACGCCGAGGCCGGATCGTTTCTGCCGGCAGCCCCCGATCCGCACCTCACGCTGCCCACGACGACGTTCCGAACGGCCCGGGCGCTGCCGCGGAACATGCTGCCGGTCGATTACCACGCCGTCAGCCCGCAGAAGCCGCACTGGCCGCTGATCGTGATGCTCGTGCTGACGCAACTTGCTGTCGGCGCGTACCTGGTAGGGATCGTGCTGGAGCGGTTTCTGCCGCAGCAGACCATCGCCGCCTTCCGTCCGCTGCATGCGGGCGGCGCGCTGGGCTTCGGGCTGTTGGCGCTGGTCGTCAGCGTGCTGCATCTCGGCCGGCCGCAGTACGCATTCCGGGCGGTGATCGGGTTTTCGCATTCGTGGCTCAGCCGCGAGATCGTGGCTTTCGGAGTGTTCGCCGCGCTGGCGTCGCTGTACGCGGCAGGCGCGTGGCTGGCTCCGGGCGGCCGCTGGCTGACGTGGCTGGGCTGGTCCGTGTGCGTGACGGGTCTGGCCGGCGTGTTGTGCTCGGTGATGATCTACGTCTTCACGCGGCGGGAGTTCTGGAGTCTGCCGGCCGTGGCGACGCGATTCCTGCTGACAACGGTG
This sequence comes from Planctomycetota bacterium, assembly GCA_019347905.1. Taxonomy (GTDB): domain Bacteria; phylum Planctomycetota; class Planctomycetia; order Planctomycetales; family Planctomycetaceae; genus JAHWKJ01. The sequence continues at coordinate 15,689 of JAHWKJ010000008.1, read as the reverse complement.
CTGTTGGGCGTGGCGGCGGTGTGGCTGTCGCTTATGGTCCTCGACGTCGCCGGAGAGCCGGCCGCGCGGCAGATCGTCGAGCGCACGGGGACGTGGCTCTGCCGCACGCTCATGCTGGCGGCGGCCGCGAAGCTGGCCTTCGAGGCGCTCATCTTTCGCCACCTGTTGAGCCGCCGCGCCACGTCGCTCAAGCGCTCGGCCGCGCTGATGGCGGGGCCGCTCTCGAACTCGGTCATGGCCCGGTTTGCCGCGGGCGTGCTGGGGGGGCTGGTGATGCCCGCGTTTCTGCTGTTTTCCAGCGGCGACGCCACAGCAGGTCCGCGTGCGGAGATGCTGGTGGTGGCGGCCCTGTTGTTTGCGGCCTCGCTGGGGGGAGAGCTCGCCGAACGTTACCTGTTCTTCGCCGCCGCCGCACCGCCGCGGATGCCGGGAGGGCTGCGGTCGTGAGCCTGCTCCACCAGCGAACGGGGCCGCTCACCCGCGAACTCGTGCTCGAACCGGCGGGCTACGGACTCGGGCACCTGCCGGCGCGGCTGAAGCCCGAGGCCACGGCGACTTCCGTCTGCGGCTACTGTTCGACCGGCTGCGGCCTCACGCTGCATCTCCAGGACGGCCGCGCGGTGGGCCTCTCGCCCACAGCCGACTACACGGTGAACCGCGGCGCCGCCTGTCCCAAAGGCTGGGAAGCACTGGCCGTGCTCGACGCGCCCGACCGGGCCACCATGCCGCTGTTGCGCAGCGCCGCCGGGCGACTGGAGCCGGTCGACTGGCCCACGGCACTCGCGACCTTCACCAGCCGCTTCAAAGCCATCCAGGAGCGCCACGGCCGCGAAGCCGTCGCCTTCCTCAGTACCGGCCAGATGCCCACCGAAGAGATGGCACTGCTGGGGGCGCTGGCGAAGTTCGGCATGGGGCTGCGGCACGGCGACGGCAACACGCGGCAGTGCATGGCCACGGCCGTCGTCGCCTATAAGCAGAGCTTCGGCTTCGACGCACCGCCCTACACGTATGCCGACCTGGAAGAATCCGATTGCATCGTGCTGGTGGGCAGCAACCTGTGCATCGCGCACCCCATCCTGTGGGAGCGCGTGCTCCGTAATCCACACCGTCCCGCGATCATCGTCGTCGAACCGCGGCGGACTGAAACCGCGATGCAGGCTACGTTGCATCTGCCGCTGGCGCCGAAGTCGGATCAGACGCTGTTCTACGGCCTCGCCCGCACTCTGATCGAGAACGGCTGGATCGACCGCCGCTTCATCGATGCCCACACGTCCGGATTTCCGGAGTTCGCCGCCTTCGTCGCCGGTTTTCCGCTGGAGCGCGTGGCCGCCGAGACCGGGCTGGCGGCGGAAACCATCGAGCGGGTCGCCCGCCTGGTCCACGCAGGCCGGCGCGTGTCGTTCTGGTGGACGATGGGCGTCAACCAGAGCCATCAGGGTGTGCGGACGGCGCAGGCGATCATCAACCTGGCCCTCATGACGGGCAACATCGGTCGCCCGGGCACCGGCGCCAACTCGATCACCGGCCAGGCGAACGCGATGGGATCGAGGATGTTCAGCAACACGACGTGCCTGTTCGCCGGCCGCGATTTCGCCAGCGAGCAGCATCGCGGCGAAGTCGCCGAAATCCTGCACATCGACGCCGCCCGCATCCCCGACGACGCCGGCTGGAGCTATTCCGAAATCATGGAGGGCATCCTCCGCGGGAAGATCAAGGGCCTGTGGGTCATCGGCACGAATCCCGCGCATTCGTGGATCAATCAGAACCAGTGCCGCGACGTTCTCGACCGGCTGGAGTTCCTCGTCGTCCAGGACATGTACGCGACGACCGAGACGGCACAAGCAGCCGACCTGGTGCTGCCGGCCGCCGGCTGGGGCGAAAAGGAGGGCACGTTCATCAACTCCGAGCGCCGCCTGGGCGTGATCCGCAAGGCCCGTGCGGCCCCCGGTCAGGCGCTGGCCGACTTCTCAATTCTTCGCCTGATCGCCGAAGCCTGGGGCTGCGGAGAAATGTTCGCCGACTGGAACTCACCCGCCGCCGTCTTCCAGATCCTCAAGCGACTCTCCGCAGGCCAGCCGTGCGACATCACAGGTATCGAGGATTACGCGATGCTCGACCGCTGCGGCGGCATCCAGTGGCCGTTCAGCGTCAAAGCCAGTCCGTTTAGCCGCGACTCGCTAGAGGAGCGTTCTCTTCAGAGGTCAGGAGACAGCGATCGGTCGTCAGAGATCGGGGCCAGCGAGGTTTGCGACGCACCCGCCTCCGAGCGCCGCCTGTTCGCCGACGGACGCTTCTATCACAACGACGGCAAGGCCCGCTTCCTCTTCGAGCAGCCGCGACCGTTGCCCGAGCCTCCCGTCGCAGCGTACCCCTTTCTCCTGCTCACCGGCCGAGGCACGGTCGCGCAGTGGCACACCCAGACCCGCACCTGCAAATCCCCGGTGCTGCGGAAGCTCGCCCCCGCCCACGTGTACGTCGAGCTGAACCCCACCGACGCACGCGCACTCGGCATCGCCCCGCACGCCCGCGTGGTGGTCGAATCGCAGCGCGGCCGTCTGGAGGCCTGCGCCGTTCTCACGAACACCGTGCAGCCGGGACAGGTCTTCATCCCGATGCACTACGAAGAAACCAACCGCCTGACAGACGCCGTCTTCGACCCCTACTCGAAACAACCGGCCTACAAGGCGTGCGCCGTGCGCGTGCGCGGCGTGTGACTCAAGCTCACAGTCGAACCAACCTACGGGGTCAGACCCCTTTGCGGCTCACCCGTTCTCCAACCTTCTGCGTCGCTCGTCCGCAAAGGGGTCTGACCCCTTCACGCGTCTTCGCAGAACGTCTCACCGGTAGAACCACGCGACCGGCAGCGAACGGAAGCGGGTTGAAAGCCGGTTGGTCGCGGGATCGCTTTCCCAGTAGCTCATCACGGCCCGATGGCCCACGAACGTCAGGCTCGTGTACGAGAATGTCCGCTTCGGGTCGGCTTCCAAGTCGTCGACGATCCGCCAGGAATCTCCCTCGTCGGCGGACAAGGCCGCCGTCAGCGGCGTGCGCGGGCCGCCGTGGCCGGCACCGGGCACGTAGGTGTTGTTCCAGATGAGGAGCAGATCGCCGGTTGCCGGAATCCGTCGCAACGTCGCCGGGGCCTCCGGAGACTGGACGCCCAGCGATTCCAGGTCGCTCCACGTCTCTCCGCCGTCCTGCGAATAGCTCCGGCCGATCGTGCCCAGTTGCGTGCGCACGATCATCAGCAGGCGACCGTCGGTCAGTTCGACCACTTCCGGCTCCATCGCACCCCGCCGGGCCGCGTCGACGACACCCTTTCCCTTGCGCCACGTCCGGCCGCCGTCATCCGACAAGTAGCAGTGCGAGACGAAGTGATTCTCCGTCTTCACATCGGCGGTGGAGGCAGCCGGCACGATCAGCCGTCCGCTCGAAAGCTGCGTGACGCGGTCGTTGTTGACGACGTGATACCCGGGATCGGCCGTGATGCGGAGCGGCGGCGAAAACGTCGCGAGTTCGTCGCTGGAAAACCGCACCAAGAGGTCCAAGTCGCTGAAGCTGTTCTTTTCGAGGTAGAACATCGCGATCGTCCCGTCCGCGGCCGGTGCCGCCAGCCGCCGCAGCGTCACGCTCATCACATTGAGGCCGCCGCTGTTTTCCTGGAGCACCCGCGGCTCGCCCCAGGTGCGACCGCCGTCGGTGGAGCGGCGGGCCACGATGCGGGCCTTGGCGAAGTCGCTGCCGCTGCCTTGGAATTCCGTCACCGCCAGCACGAGCGACCCGCCGTTGAGCTCGATCACTGACCCTTCCGTGTAGCGGGGATGCTCCTGTGTCGCGCGGAACACGAGCCGCGAGACGTCTTCCTGCGGATCGGGCGGAGGCGGAGCCGCCAGCACCAGCAGCGACTGGGCCGCGCGGATCCGTGCATCGAGATGCGGGTCGTCCAGCATCGCCCGCAGCGCGCCGGCGGCGCCGATCGCGCGGGCGTCGCCGGCAAACGTGGCGGCGTAGGTGCGCACGGCCGCATCGTCGCTCGCCAGGTTCCGCAGCAGGGCCTTCAGACCGTCCGCGTCGCCGAGCGCGGCCAGTGAATGCTCGACGTAGGCGCGGGTGAGTTCGTCGGGTGCGCGTTTGAGATTCCGCTTCAGCCGCGCAATGTCGCCGTCGTCGCCGATACGGCCCAGAATCCACGCTGCGATGCGATACTGTTCGGGGTCCTCGTGGTCGAGCATCGCGCGCAGAAACGTCATGGCCCGCCGGTTTCCGCAGCGGCCCAGCGCCCCGGCGGTCATCAGCTTGAGCCGCAAGTTCGTCGGTCGCTCGAACGCGTTGCGGAGCGCGCGTCCGTCGCCGATCTCGACGACCTTGTACAGACTCTCGGCAGCATGCACGTGCCCGTAGTCGTCTTCACCCGCCAGCACAGCCAGCAGCACGGCCACGTGCCGGCGGTCGCCGGCCCGGACGAGTTCGCGAGCAATCCCGCAGCGCTCCTGATCGTCGCGCGTCGCGGCCAGTCGCGGACCGAGCACCCGCCGCACCTCGTCGGCGTGTCCGCCCAGCGTCAGTCCCTCTGCGGCGTGAATGGCGGGCCAGAAGTCGCTGCCCGCAAGTCCCTGCCGCAACACGTCGACGCAGCGCGAACGAGTCGCCGCATCGAGTTCGATCGACTGCGCCGCGGCCGGCGCGGCGAAAGCAGCCAGCAACGCCGGCGCAAAGAATGCAAGCCAGCAGCGGCCGATGGAGGACGCGATTCGCAGCGCCAGTGTGCCAGTCCACGTCATGTCACGTACCTTCAAGACTTGGAGCGATGATGGTATCCGAATTCGCGATCGGGCAGTCGCAGTCGGCTCGCGTTATGATGCGCTATCCTGAGCGGCCACGCGAGAATGATCCGTCCCCGCGGCGCGAAGCACACTTTTCCTGAGCACAGCATGCCGGAACTGACGTATGCGAAGCCGGGCGAGATCGGGCTGGATGGCGAGCGGCTCAATCTGGCTTTCGATCAACTACGCCGCTGGACCACGGGGGATGCACCGCCGATTCCCGGCGGCGCGATTGTGGTCGGTCGGCACGGGAAGATCGTCGAACCGCGGTTCTTCGGCCGGCAGGGACCGGAGGCAGATGCCGGGCCGATCCGCCGCGACGGCATGTTCCTCCTGGCGTCGATCACCAAGCCGGTGACCTACATGGCGGCGCTCAAACTCGTGGAGCGGGGCCTCGTCGCGCTCTCCGATCCCGTGATGCAGTACATCCCGGAATTTGCTGCCCACCACAAGGAGCACACGCTCGTCCTGCACCTCTTCACGCACACGTCGGGCCTGCCGGACATGCCGGAGAACAACGCCGAACTTCGTCGCGGCCACGCGCCGCTGGCGAAGTTCGTCGAGGCGGCCGTGAATGCTGTCCCGCTGTTTGCGCCCGGCACCGACTTCAGCTATCAGAGCATGGGCACGCTCGTCGTTGCGGAGATCGTCCAGCGGCTCAGCGGCCGGACGATTCACGAGTTTCTCCACCGCGAGATCTTCGAGCCACTCGGGATGACCTCCAGCGGCCTCGGCTCGCGGGGCCTCGAGCGTGAGCGGCTGGTGCGCGTGGAGACGCCGGAGTACCAGGGCGAGGGCGACTTCGGCTGGAACAGCCGTTACTGGCAGGAACTGGGGGCGCCCTGGGGCGGAATGTTCAGCTCACCCGAAGACTTCGCCCGGTTGTGCCTGACGTTGCTCGGCGGCGGCGAGTGGGGCGGCGTGCGGCTGCTATCACCCGGCACCGTGCTGGCGATGCGGACGAATCGCCTGCGGGATCTGCCCGAGATCCCCGAGCCGATCCGCCGCGCCAGGCCGTGGGGCCTCGGCTGGTCGCTGAACCATCGTGGCACGCCCGGCAGTTGGGGCGACGTGCTCGGCCCGCGGCTCTTCGGCCACACCGGCGCGACCGGCACGCTGTGCTGGATCGACCCCGACCGCGACGGCTTCTGCCTCTTGCTGACAACCGGCCTGCGATCCAAGGCGCCCTGGCGACTGGTCCACCTGTCGAACATCATCGCCTCGGCGTTCATCTGAGGATTGCGGGCGACGCTCGTTCGACTTCTGCCAGAACCTCCGCGGCGCAGTCAGCAGCGCCGCGACCGCAAGACCGAATGTTCCCCAAAAGAATCCACCAAAAGCAGCACGGGCAAGAGACTCCCAGCCGTTCGCTTGGTCCGACCCGCTGTAGAAGTCCAGCAACAGGCTAACGACAAACGGGGGAGCGGCCCCGGCCCCCAGAGCGACCAGCATGAAGAGCGGCCACCGTCGCGGCAGCAGGCGGCGGCCGAGGGCCGCGGCGACCACGCCCCCCGCGCAACTGGCGCCGATCACCAGCAGCATCGGGCTCGACCAGATCACACCGCCGGCGAACAGGGCCGACAGCAGCAGCCAGATGGCCAATTCGATCAGCGTCATCAGAGCGCCGGCGTTCAGCCGCTTACTTGTTCTTTGCCGCGGCCTTCGCCGCCCGTACCGCTTTCCTAATCTCCGCTTTGGGGCGCACCGTCTTACCGCGCGGCAGGATAATCTTACGGCTTTCCTTCTTCTTGCCAGCCATCACTCAGCCCTCCAGCCCGCTCAGCCGTCCGCTGCTATCGCCCAGTTTGTCGAGCTTGGCGCCGAGCCGGTCGCTCATCGAGAGGAACAGGTTGTTCAGCGGCGTGTCGTCCGGGTACTTCACGTAGCGGCCGGTGCGGATCGTGCCGCCGCCGGAGCCGGCCAGCACCACCGGCAGGTCGTGGTGCGTGTGGCGGTTGCCGTCGGCGATGGCGCTGCCGTAGAGGATCATCGAGTTCTCCAGCAGCGTCCGCTCACCTTCCTTCACGGCAGCCAGCTTGTCGAGGAAGTAAGCGAACTGCTCGATCAGATAGCGGTCGATGCGGGCCAGCTTCCCGATCATGTCTTTGTCGTCGCGGTGGTGCGAGAGATGATGCCAGCCCTCGTTCACGTTTACCATGGGGTACGTGTTGTTGCTGCCGGCGTTGCCGACCATGAAGGTCGCGATCCGCGTCGTATCGGTCTGAAAGGCCAGGGCCAGCACGTCGTACATCAGGCGGATGTGGTCGTGCATCTCGCGGGGCACGCCCTCGGGGATGTCGTACTCGGGCACGTCCTTCTTGGTGGCGGCCGTGCGGCCGATGCGCTCTTCCAGCTCGCGCACGCTGGTGAAGTACTCGTCGAGCTTGCGGCGGTCGGTGCTGCCCAACCGGTTCTGGAGCGACCGCACGTCTTCGGCAACGAGGTCGAGGATGCTTTGCCGGTCGCGGGCGCGGCGGGCCTGGCGGCGGGCATCTTCCGGCGAGCCGAACAGCCGCTCGAACGCCAGCCGCGGGTTGATCTCCTTCGACATCGGCGTGGTGGCCGTCTTCCACGAGATGTTGTTGGAATACGCGCAGCTATAGCCGGAGTCGCAGTTGCCGGCGTTGCGGCCGCGCTCGATGCCCAGCTCGATCGAGGGCAGCGGCGTCTTGCTGCCGACGAGGGCGGCGGCCGCCTGGTCGATCGACACGCCGACGGCAATGTCGGCCCCCGACGTCTTCCGCGGCTGGGCGCCGGTGAGGAAGGCGCCGGCGTTGCGGGCATGATCGCCGGCCCCGTCTCCGTTGGCCCGCGCATGGTGCTGCGTGAGGCCCGCGAAGACGTTGATCCGCGACTTGAACTTCTCGAGCGGCTCGAGCGTCCTGGAGAGCTGGAAGTTCTCGCCTTCGCCCTCCGGCTTCCAGCTCGGCATGATGGCGCCGTTAGGAAAGAAGATGAAGGCCATCCGCGGCGGTGCCTGTGCGGGGGCACCGCCCACGGCCGCGGAAGCCGTCATCGGCGTCATGCAATCCAAGAGCGGCAGCGCCATGGCAGCGCCTGCGCCTTTGAGGAACGTGCGCCTCGGAAGTCGGACGGCATGCGTATGCATGATGTTCTCCCTGTGGGACATGTCATTCATTCGTCGCGAGTCGAAGCCCACGGGTTCGGGCCCGTGGGCTTGCCGCTATTCCGCTTCTCCCCGCCGCATCGTGAACGGTTCGCTGACGACGATCTCCGTCACCAGCGCGGAGAAACGGTCATTGTCCGCCTGCACCGCTTTGGTGATCTCGTCCACGGCACAGCGGTCGTAATACTGTAAACCCCGGCCGAGGGCGAAGGTCAGCATCTTTTCCGCCAGCGTCCGTCGGAACCGGTCCTGTTTGGCCCGGAGCACGCCGGCGAGTTGTAGCGGTCCGTCGAACCTGGCGCCACCGGGCAATTCTCCGGAGGCGTCGATCGGGCGGTCTTCGGCATCGCGCTCGCGCCAGCGGCCCAGCACATCGAAGTTCTCGAGGCCGAAGCCCAGCGCATCCATCGTGCGGTGGCAAGACGCGCACACGGCGTTCTCGCGATGGACTTCAAGCTGCTCGCGCAGCGATGCGCCGGGCTTCGCCTTTGCGGCTTCTTCCAAATCCGGCACGTCGGGCGGCGGAGGCGGTGGCGGCGTGCCCAGGATGTTCTCGAGGATCCACTTGCCGCGCTTGACCGGCGAGGTGCGCGTGGGGTTCGAGGTGAGCGTCAGGATGCTGGCATGCGTGAACAGCCCCGCCCGCTGCGTCCCGTCCAGAGAGACGCGCTGGAACTCTTCCCCCTTCACGCCGCCGAGCCCGTAGTGTTCCGCCAGCCGCTCGTTCAGAAACGTGTAGCGGCCGTCGAGAAGATCGAGCACGCTGGCGTCTCCGCGCATCACGTGGCGGAAGAACAGCATCGTCTCGCGGCGCATGTCCGCCTTCAGCTCGTCGTCGAACTCCGGGAACTTGTCGGGATCGGGCGTCAGCTCGTCGAGGTTCCGCAGGTTGAGCCACTGGCCGGCGAAGTTCTCGACCAGCGCCTCGGCCTTCGGATCCTGAAGCATCCGCCGCGCCTGCTGCCGGAGCACGCCGACCTTGTGCAATTCGCCCCGCTCGGCCAGCGAGAACAGCTCCTCGTCGGGCATGCTCGACCACAGGAAGTACGACAGCCGCGTGGCCAGCTCCCAGTCATTCAGAGCGTGCCGGTCCGCAGGATCGTCGGGATTGCGGTCAGTCTCGACGCGAAACAGAAACTGCGGCGAAACCAGCATCGCCTGCACGGCCAGCGACACCCCGCGCTCGAAGGTGTCGCCGCGCTCCACCGATATCTCCACCAGCCCCGCGAAGCGTTCGACCTCGTCATCCGTCGCGGGACGGCGGAAGGCGCGGTTCGCGAACTTGCGCACGACCTCGCGCGCGGCGCGCGTCGCGGGTTCGTCATCTTTCGGTCGCGTGAAGACGATTCGCCGGTGCGTCTCCGGCAGGTCTTCAGCGCTGACGCCCAGCGGCCCGCGGACTTCCAGCGAGCGGACGGCGAGGTTGCGGTCGCGCTCGCGCGGCTCCTCGGCATCGGGCTTGTAGTAGTCGTTGATGAACGCCGCATCGAACCGCCGCCGGCCCTCTTTCACCGTGAGCTGGTGCTCGTAAAAATCCCACTTGCGGCGGCCCTGCACCTCGTGGACCTTCACCTCTTTCCCATCGAGGCGGAAGGCCATCTTCGCGACCTCCGGCCCGGCCTGATCGGCGGCGGCTTCGGCCCGCAGCACGTAGTCGCCGTCGCGGGGAAAATTGAACTCGAACCAGGCCGAACCGGTCGAACTGAGACTGATGTGGTCGTCGCGCAGGTCGCCGCCGTCGGTTTTCAGTCGCCCGGCGTCGACGAGCTGCGTTTTCAGCTTCGACGGATCAGCCACGATCGCGCGCTCAGCAATCGCCTCGGCCGCATCGAGGTACTTTTCCATGAGCAGCGGCGGCAGCGAGAGCACGTCGCCGATGTTGTCGAAGCCTTCGCCCACGTCGTCGGAGGGGAAATCGTCGGCGGGCCGAAACTCCACGCCCACCAGGTCGCGGATCGTGTTGTTGTACTCGCTCTTGTTGAGCCGGCGGATCGTCACGCGGCCGGGATCGTGCGGCAGCGTACAATCGACGAAGTACAGCTTCGCATCGATCCACTCGGTAATGTGTCGGCGTTCGTCCTCAACGGGAAGCGGATCGTGATCGGCCGGCGGCATCGCGCCCGATTCGACCATCCGCAACACGCGGTCCCACGTCTTGCGATCTGCGACGACGGAGTCGGCCGTGGTATACGAATCGAGTGCGATGCCGGCCATCGCGTCCTCGCCGGTGTGGCAGTCGATGCAGAACTTCGTGACGAACGGCTGCACGCGCGTCTTGAAGAGATCATCCGCCTTTCGCGATTCGTCGGCGGGGGGAGCCACCGCGGCACTCGCTTCCGGTGCGTTCCCAGCGGGCCAGGCCAGGAACGCCGTCGCAATCAACCCGGCCAGAGCCAAACCGATGCCTGTCAGAAAGCGAACGCGGCGAGTGCCGCCTTCGATCGCGGCGGCATCGGCCGGCTGAGATCGACCGCTACGAGTTGCGCGAGGGGCTGGGCTCGGAGGCGTGCTGATGGCATTGGCCGGCTGATGCCGGCCACTACGAGCGGCGATGGCATTGGCCGGCTGAAGCCGGCCACTACGAGCGGCGGGTGGCACGAGGTAGCGGCGGCGGCAGTCGGGGTTTGGGCAAGCGCCCACCTTTCCCGCGAACCGCGACTCCACCTTGAAGGCGAATCCGCAGGATTTGCAGGTCAGAGGGATGTAACGCCCTGTCGTCATTGCCGTTCAGCCGCTGCTCGCGAACTGCCGATGGCCAACCAAAGCGCGTACTCCGAACGCCGGAGGCACACTGCTTCGCCACGCATCAACTATAATTCATCTGTAGCACGTGGTCGAGCGTTTCCGGTCGCGGCGGCTTTCCGTAATGACCGTCAATCCTTCAACGACGCCTTTGCGAATCATCTCCGGCGGCCAGACCGGAGTCGACCGGGCGGCGCTCGACGTCGCGGCGGAGCTCGGCCTCGAGCGGGGGGGCTGGTGTCCGCTGGGCCGCAAAGCGGAGGACGGGCCGATCCCCGAGGACTACCCGCTCGAAGAGACGCCCTCGGCCCGCTATGCGGAGCGCACGCGGTGGAACGTCCGCGACAGCGACGCCACGCTGATCCTCACGCTCGGCCCGCTCGCCGGCGGCTCCGCCCTGGCGGAGAAAGCGACCCGCCGCTTCGGTAAGCCGTGCCTGGTGATCGACCTGACCGACCCGTGGGATCCCGCCGCTGCCGCCCGCTGGATCAAGGGACACGCCGCGGGACCGTTGACTGCGGGATCATTGAACATCGCCGGCCCGCGCGAAAGCCAGCACCCGGGCCTCTACGACCGCGCCGCCGATTACCTGCGTAGCGTGCTCGCGGCCGTGCCGGAGCCCTGAGACTGCTCCTCGCGCTCCTGCGGCACTTGCATTGTGCCGGTCGCCACGCCGTAATGGCGTGTGCCGGGGCGTCGCCCTCGCACGGCCCGCGTGCAGAAGAGTTCGATCCCGTACGGGAACCACCATGCCGACATCACGCACCCTGCCTCGCCCGCTGTGTCTCGCCGCCGCCCTTGCTGGAGGAATGCTGATGACCGTGAGCGCCGCCGCCCCCGCCGTCGCGTCCGAAAAGCGCCCGTCGCTCGTCGTCTACGTCGGCACGTACACGCAGGGCGAAAGCCGCGGCATCTACGTCTTCCGCCTGAACCCCGACAGCGGCGCCTGCACCGAGCCGGAGCTCGTCGCCGAATGCGAGAACCCCACCTTCCTCGCCATCCATCCCACACAGCGATTTCTGTACGCCGTCAACGAAATCGGTGAATTCCAGGGCGAGAAGACCGGAGCGGTCACAGCGTTCGCCATCGACCGGCAGACGGGGAAGCTGACCGAGCTGAACCAGCAGCCCTCGCGCGGCGCCGGTCCCTGTCATATCGTCGTGGACCGCGAAGGCCGCAACGTGCTGGTGGCGAACTACGGCGGCGGCAGCGTCGCCGTGCTGCCCATCGAAGATGGCGGCCGCCTCGCCCCACCCAGCGACGCCGAGCAGCACGCAGGGTCGAGCGTCAATCCACAGCGGCAGAAGGGGCCGCACGCGCATTCGATCAACCTCGATCCGGCCGGCCGCTTCGCCTTCGCCGCCGATCTCGGCCTCGACAAGGTGCTCGTCTACCGCTTCGACGCCGACCAGGGCACGCTGGAGCCGCACGATCCGCCGTTCGCGAAGGTCACACCCGGCGCCGGTCCCCGGCACTTCGACTTCCACCCCTCCGGCCGCTTCGCGTGGGTCATCAACGAGCTGGACTCGACGATCACCGGCTTCCGCTACGACGCAGAGCGCGGCACGTTGGAGACGATCGAAACCGTCTCCACGCTGCCGGCGGGCTACGACGGCAGGAACTCAACGGCCGAAGTGCGCGTGCACCCCTCCGGCCGTTTTCTGTATGGCTCGAACCGCGGCCACCACACGCTCGCCGTCTTCCGCATCGACGAGAAAATGGGCCGCCTGACCTTCGTCGAACACGAGCCCATCGGCGGCCGCACGCCGCGCAACTTCAACGTCACCCCCTCCGGCCGCTTCGTCCTTGCCGCCGGGCAGGAAACCGACAGCATCGTTGTGTTTGCCGTGGACGAAGAAACCGGCGCCCTCGACCGCACCCGGCATGCGCTGAACGTCCCCACGCCGGTCTGCATCCGCTTCGTGGAAGCTGCCGCCGCGACGAAGTAGAAATCTTGCTGCCGGCCACCGTGGCACCCGCTCAAAGTCGTCGGAGCGGCACGATTCGGAAGCGTGTCGTGGCTCAACCGATAGGCATTGGTCGATAAGAACGGTAGAATTGAACGTACGCCTGTCGGGAAGAGGCATGCTGCATGTCTGACAATCTCGTACTGCGTCTGGCCCGTCATCGCCTCCAGGAATATGCCGATGACGCCGAGCTCATGCGCCAGCATGCAGAAGCGGTGGAGTGTCGAGACTGCGAGGAGTTTCTGCAGGCCGGGATCGACACGTTTCGGTTCCTGCGGACTGCAGAAGAACTGCTTCGCGAGGCGGACTGGCGCGGGCTGCATCCCATGACCCCGGAGACGAGGGAGGCTCTGCATTTCCTGTACGCGGCCTGGGTCGAGCCATGCGAAGACACAAAGTGCTGGATTCGCATTTTGAGCGAACGCGGTTTCAAGCCGGACAACGCCGACGAGTTCAACCGGGTGAGCGACGAGGCCCACGAGCTTTTGGAGCGTTCGGACTGGCAGCGGCGTGCCACCCACGCGCGGGTGCTCGCGTCTGCAGGAACTGCCGCCGGATGAACCGCTATGATCGGGACGGCAACCCGGAATGGGAGGAATGTCAACCGTACTTGTACGACATTCCTGAGCCAGCCGAGGGCTGACCCGCCGCACGATCGCAGGCTCGAGGTAGAACGCGATTTCAAAGCCCGACCACCAGTTTGTGCAAATCTACCCGAACGATTCACAGAACCCAACTGTCTAACACATTCCGCACACGCGTCACTCGCGGTATCGCAGTAACGACTTACGTCGCATGGGGCAGACTGCGGAAACCTTGGCGCACAGCAGGCAGTTGCGCGGTCCCGCCTGCCGGTAAGCTTGTCGTGGATAACGGGTTGTGGCCCCCGCCGCGTCCGTAGATTGAGCCTCCGCTCGCTTGACCCCCCTTGCCGACCGGGTAGAATTGCTTGGTTCCAGCGCGATGCACGGCGGCACGCCACCCCGCAGGGAAGTGCAGTCTTTCTAAACTGACGTTCACTTGTCAGGGATCCGCGCGGCCCCGGTCCTTCGCCGGGTTCGGCCGGGCGGATCGCTCCCGACTCGCTTCGCTGTTCCGTTCCTCTCCCCTCTCGCGCGGCTCCCGGGAGACGCTGGTGGCGCCAGGCTTTTCCACGGATCTCAAGGAGCTGGTTCGCTCGCGGACCAGCCTGGTGGATCTGGTCGGCGAGACCGTCGCCCTCACTCCCATCGGTGGCGGCCGCGATTTCGTCGGCCTGTGCCCCTTCCACGACGACCACAATCCCTCGTTCCACGTCTATCCGGAACGGCAGTCGTACAAGTGCTGGTCGTGCTCCGAGGGCGGCGACTGCTTCTCCTTCATCATGGAGACGCAGCGCGTCGGCTTTCGAGAAGCCCTGGAGCTGCTCGCCCGCTGGGCGAACGTCGAGTTGCCGGCCGGCTATCGCGGCTCTGGCGGAGACCGCGACGAAAAGCAGCGGCTGTACGAGGCGCTGGCCTGGGCCGAAGGCGAGTTCCATCGCACGCTGCTCTCGACGCCCGAAGGCGGCCGCGCCCGCAAGTACCTCGCCGAACGCGGCTTCAGCGACGAAACCATCCGCAATTTCCGCCTGGGATATGCGGCCGACGAATGGGACCGGCTCGTCGTCCGCGCCCGCGGCAAGTTCACTCCGGCGCAGTTGGTGACGGTGGGCCTGGCGAAGGCGTGGGAGCGCGGTCGCGAGGGTCATTACGATTTTTTCCGCGACCGCGTGATGTTCCCCGTTCGCGACGAGCGCGGCCGCGTTGTGGCCTTCGGGGGACGCGTGCTCCCCGGCTACGAAGGCAACGCCGGCAAGTACATGAACAGCTCCGAAACGCCGGTCTACTCTAAAAGCCGCGTGCTGTTCGGGTTCGACACCGCCCGCGAAGCGATCCGCAAGGCCGATTGTGCCGTCGTCGTCGAGGGGTACACCGATTGCATTCTCGCCCGGCAGCACGGCCTGGCGAACATCGTCGGCACGCTGGGGACGGCTTTGACGGAAGCGCACGTCGCGGTGCTCAAACGGTTTGCCCGGCGGGTGGTGCTCCTGTTCGACGGCGACGAGGCCGGTCAGAACGCCGCAGAACGCACAGTGCAAAAGCTGTTGGCCGAGGAGATCGATTTGCGGATTCTCACGCTACCGGAGGGGCAGGACCCGGCGGACTTCGTCGCCGCCCGCGGCGGCCCCGCGCTGGCCGAGTTCATTGACGAGGCCCCCGAAGCGTGGGAGTTCAAGCTGAAGGCGTCTATCGGCCGCTACGGCCTGACCAGCCTCGACGGACGCCAGCGCGTGCTTGACGAGATGCTGGAACTGGCCGCCGGCGTGCCCCGGCTCATCGGCACGCCCCGCGAACACCTGATCTTCTCTCGGCTGGTCCAACGCCTCGGTCTGACGGAACATGCCGTGCGGCAGCGTTTGAAGGAACTCCGCGACGAAGCCCGACGCCGCCAGAATCAGCGTCCCGCCGACAAGACGGAACAAACAAAGCCAGCGATCGCCCCCACGCGCGAAGAACGTGCGGAGCGCGAGCTGCTCGAAATCGTGCTCACCCGTCCGGACCTGCTCCAGGACGCCGTCACCGAAGTCGGCCCGGACGACTTCACCAGCGATGGCTGCCGAAGGCTGTTCGAAACCTGCCGCGACCTCGACGACCACGGCGTCTCACCCACGTTCGACCGCGTGCTCTCGGAAGTCGAAGACAGCGATCTGAAGCGGCTGGTGGTGAGCCTCGACGACGACTCGCGCCGCAAGAACATCGCCCAGCACCTCCGCGAGGACCAGTCCGAGGAGCCGGCGGCCCGCCCCGCACTATTGGAATTGACGCTCACGCGACTGAAGCGCCGCCGCGAAGCGCAGTCGCACGAATTATTCCGCGGCCGCCTCGCAATGAAAGCCTCCGACGGCACGGGCGCCATCGACAGCGAAACCAGACAACTCCTGGAGCAACTGACCCAGTTCAACCGCAGACGCGCGACGTGAAATAGCAGTCAGCGGTCAGCGGTCAGCGG
>JAHWKJ010000257.1 GCA_019347905.1 Planctomycetota bacterium | reverse complement strand
CGCCACTGACCTGGTCACGAACACCATTGTGAATGCGGTCGGTTTGGCGTTTCCAGCGGGTGGTTTTGGCGTTGTCGGACCCGGCACCATCATTGCCAACCATGGCTTCGAGCTGCAGACGTTCGACATCGAAGCCACGATGGCGACGAGCCGCGGCTGCACGGAGATCATCGGTTCGGTGGGCGTGCGGCGGCTCGAGAGCAGCCAGGATTTCCGGATCGCACAGTTGATGGCCGGCGCCCTCGCGACGGCTGCCGTGCACAAGCACGACGTGGAAGGCTGGGGTCCCACGCTGAGCATCGACGCCAGCCGTCCCTTCGGCGACAGCGGCCTGGGGCTGTATGCGAACCTCCGTGGTTCGGTCGTCTTCGCCGATCGGAACCAGACGGCGGCGAATTTCGGTGCCGGTGGCGCGTTTCTCGCATCCGCCTCGGCCAGCACGGACGAGGTCATCTCGATCGGCGAGATCGGTCTCGGCATCGAGTACGACCGCGACGTGATGGACGCTACCGGCCTCGTCGTCCGTGCCGGCTATGAGGCCCAGGTCTATGAGAACCTCGGTGGGCCGACCACGATCAACGGCGACGTCGGCCTGTCCGGATTCGTGCTGTCGATCGGCGTCAACCGCTAACCTAACGCCGCCGGCAGAGAACGAAAGTCAACGAGCACGCGGTCCCGGATTTCGGGGCCGCGTGCTGCTTTTCAGACGCAAGGCGAGCGGGAGGCGTCAGCCTCCCGATTCGTCCTGCGATCGAGGGCGCCTGCCGACATGTTCAACGCCCGACTCTTGTCAAACTTTGCCGGTTATGCCGCGCATCGCGGTTCTTCTCGGCATGGCGGCTCTGCGGCCTGTAAGCCTGGGGCGTGGCGAAGTACGAGGCTTTTCCCTATCCGCCGGTGGAACAACCGCTACGGCGGGCATGACCGGGCCGATACTCCAGTCAAGGCCGGCGGAACCGGCTCGACACGCAGATCCGGCAGCGGCCGGAGGACTGTCTCCCCGCGCTCACACAAGGAGTGGTGAGAGATGAAGAGGCTGTTGAAGGGACTGCTGATGGCTTCGGCCATCGGCATGGCCGGGGCGGCCGCTCCGGCGATGGCGGACGAGCCCGTGCCGGAAATCGGCGCCAAGCTCGTCTCGTACAACGACCTGCTCGACCGCGTCGCCGAGCTGGAAGAGAAGATGGCGGAGAAGGACGCCGCGGCCGCTTCGACGATGATGCCCGCCCCCGCCGCCGGCGTCTGCTGCGACACCGGCTGCGCGTGTGAAAGCTGCTGCGACCAGGGCGGCGCGTACTTCGTGTACGAGAATGTGATCGTCAAGCCGTACTTCAGCCAGAATGCGGCATTCGCGATCGATCTCGACGGCGTCGCGACGGACCGGCACGACGTCGAGGATTTCGAGTGGAATCTCAAGTACAGCCCCCGACTCGAGCTGGGGTACCTCAACTGCGACGGCATGGGCTGGCGCGCTCGCTACTGGCACTTCGACCACGGAACCGAACTGAACGCCGCGGCCGCCAATGTGAACGGCGACATCGAGGTGGAGATTGCCCTCGAACCCGACATCACCATTGACGTGGCTGCGAACGGGACCATCGAAACCCGGCATTCGCTCGATGTGTATACGTTCGACCTGGAAGCCGTCGGGCGGCGCGAGTCGTGCGAGGGTGGCGTGACGGGAAGCATCGGTTTGCGATACGCCCGGTCGGAACAGAACTACAAAGCGCTCGACCGCATCGCGACCGGCGCCGTCGAAGATATTGTGACTTCGCGACACTTCATTCAGGGCGTCGGGCCGACGCTGTCGGGCGAGGTTCGCCGCCAGATGCGCGGCAACGTTTCGTTGTTCGCGAACCTGCGCGGTTCGCTCCTGTACGGGGAGTCAGACTGGGTGGCGTCGGAAGACAACAACCCCGTGGGAAGCGTCGACGACGTCATCTCGATCGAAGGCAGTCAGGATCTGCTCTCGATTGCCGAGTTGCAACTCGGCGTCGATTATCGTCGCATGACGGACAGCGGCCGGGCGGTGTTCGCCCGCGTCGCGTTCGAAACGCAGTACTGGGCGAACGCCGGCACGGGGCTGATCCTGCCGGCCTCTGACATTGACAACAACGATGTGCAGGCCGTCGATCCCCGCGAGGCCGATCTGGGCCTGCTCGGCCTGACCATCGCCACCGGGATCGACTGGTAAACGCCCGGGCGCCGTAATGATTGGGCATGCACGCAAAGCCGCCGGGAAACCGGCGGCTCTCTTTTGCGCGCCGAGCAATCGATTGAAGTCGCGATCCGCCGAGGGCCGATTCTGAGGATACGGACGGTTGAACGGATTCTTCCGGGCGGTTCAGGGGAGCGAGGATGCCGGCTTTCATCGGGCGAGGTCGCCGTTTCTCCAGTCGGTTTCGTCGGGGACTGGCCCAGCCGGTGGACGGCGCATCGCTGGCGCTGTTCCGCATCGCGTTCGGCCTGGTGATGGCCTGGCATGCGATCAAGCAGATCCTGCCGGTCACCGGGGGCAGGACGACTGCCCAGTACTTGTACGCCGATGTGGATTTCAACTTCGCCCACACGGGTTTCTCCTGGCTGCGTCCCCTGCCGGAACCGTGGCTGACGCTTCATTTCCTCCTGATTGCCGGAGCCGGGCTGCTGGTCGCACTGGGCCTGTTTTACCGGGCGGCGGCGGTCGCGCTGTTCGTCGGCTATACGTACAAGTTTCTGCTCGAGCAGGCCGACTACAACAACCACTACTACCTGATGTGCCTCGTGCAGTTCCTGTTGATCTGGATGCCCGCGGCCGAACGCTTCTCGCTCGACGTCCGGCGCCGCCTGCGGAAGCAAACGCAGAGAGGCGGCCCCACTGCGGCTGCCGGAACGATTCCCTTCTGGCCGGTGTTTCTGCTGCGGGCCCAGTTATTCCTGATGTACTTCTACGGCGGCATTTCCAAGGTGAACGCCGATTGGCTCACGGGCACGCCCCTGCTATCCCCGGCCTCGAGACTGCACGGGTTCTTGAGCGGATCGCTGGGCCTGCCGGGATTCGTCACCACCGAGCACGTGTGCCTGTTCATGGCGTGGGGCGGGCTGCTGTACGACCTGTCCATCGGGTTCCTGCTGCTCTTCGCCCGCACGCGTCCGCTGGCGATCGCACTCACGGCGATCTTTCACGGAATCAATCATTTCCTGTTTCCAATTGGCGTTTTTCCGGTGATGGCCTTTACGGCGACGCTCATCTTCTTCCGTCCCGACTGGCCGCTCCGGCTGGGGGCCTGGGCGAAAAGGCCCAGCTTCATCCGGCCCGACCTGCGGTGGATGGCCGTCGGGGCGCTGCTGGTTCCCGCCGTCGGGGCTGCATTCGGTTGGGGGGGCAGACGAAGCCCAGCCGACGATTGCGAGAGACGGGATCCAGCGCTGCGTCCGATCGGTCGCGCCGTCCCGATGTTTGTCGTCGCCTGGCTGTGCGTTCAAGTCCTGATGCCTCTGCGGCATTACTTCGTTGCAGGCGACGCCAACTGGACCGAGGAGGGCCAGAACTTCTCCTGGCGGATGATGCTGCACGCCAAGGGCGCCGGGCACATCGTCTTTAGCGTCGGCGACGCAGCCCTGCTGACGCGCGACGACCGCGGGCGTTCCTCCATCGACTGGACTCGCTGGCCGAACGACGACTTGCTGGCCGTTCACGTGCCTGTCGATTCCCACGGCTTCAACTGGCGCCATCATCCCGGATTGACATCGACATTCGAGCCGATCGTCGGATACCGGTTGGTTTACTCGCTGTCCGGAACAGAAGACGTCCGAACGGTCCAGCAAGCACTTGCCGACCGCTGGCGCAAGACCATCGGCCGCGTGCCGGACATCCGGTGCTCGACGTCGTTGTCGGAATGTCTCTCGCGGCTGCGAGCGCGCATAGAAATCCGGCCGACGGACTGGTCGGTGGAAAAGGCTCTCGAACGGCTGGACGTTCTCGAAAAGCTGGCGGAATTGCACTTTACTGCCGGCAGCGAACCGGCCTCGCCGAGGCAGCTCGTGGGTCTCGTCGACGAGCTGCAACAACTCGCCGAATCGCCCGTCGGGGACGTCGTTCGCGAGGAGCTCGGCCAGCTCCACCCGTTCGCGCTGCAGGGAGCGCGCGACCGCCTCAGCCGCTTCCTGACGGTGACGGACGGTCCCGCGGCCGATTGCGCCGGGCTGATGCGGCAGCTAGCCAAGGGTGCTCCGCAATCTCCGCCCGTGGTCTGGGTCGATCTCGGGCGGCTGCGGCCGGAAGGTTGGAAGGAGCTCCCGCAGGCGTTCGTCGCCTTCGATGAGGGACGCCTTGCCGTCTTCTGGAACCAGTTTCGCGAGCTGAACCGCACGCAAATGCAGCGGATGGCGACGCGGCCCGGCATGATCCACCAGTACGCGCAGCGTATCGCCGCGCTGTGGCAGGAACAGACTGGCCGGCGGCCCGAGGTTCGCGTGCGGAGCCTGGTGATGCTTAACTATCACCAGCCGCGCTACCTGGTCGATCCCGGCGTCGATCTGGCGGCCGTCGATTACAAGGCCTTCAGCCACAACGAGTGGATCCTGCCGCACAAGCGGTTGCCGCTGCCGGCGGCCTCTGTGGCGCAGCGGCAGAAGGGCGGCGGCACATCCGCGATCCGGCAGGCCACGTTCGAGCAGATCGACAAGGTTCGACGGTAGATCCTCTGCGCGATGCTGATGCCAGGGCGGGGGCGACGCAGCATGGCACCGGTTCAGACCACAGCAGTCGTCGCCGCACTTCCAACACAGGCACTTGGTATCTGGTACCTGGTACGAAGCTGGAGGTACGAGGTGCCGTGTGAGACGACGACGGTTAACCCCTCGACGCGCTGCCTTCCTCTTGACCGTCGTGGCGATGCGGACGTAACGTCCCGATCCGGTGGCCGCGTCTGAGCCTTTGCGAAGGTCCGGAGCGGGTTTGGCGCAAGTTGGCGCAATGCGAATTCGCTCCGTGATCCGGCCATCCGAAGGCTCGTACCGTGCACGTCGCGGCGAAGCAGGGAGGCACGCTTGAAGATCTTCTTTTCGGTCGGCGAGCCCAGCGGCGATCAGCATGCGGCGCATTTGATGGCCGAACTGCGGCGGCGGCGGCCGGACGTGGAGTGCGTGGGCTTCGGCGGGCCCCTGATGGAGCAGGCGGGGCTGCGGTCGGTGTACCGGCTGACGGACCTGGCCGTGATGGGGTTGTGGCAGACGGTGCCCTTGCTGGCGAAGTTCGTGCGGCTGGTGGGCGAGGCCGAGCAATTCTTTGCGGCCGAGCGGCCCGACGCCGTCGTGCTGGTCGACTTCCCCGGCTTCAACTGGTCGATTGCCAAGCGGGCGAAGGCGGCCGGCATTCCCGTATTTTATTATCTGCCGCCGCAGCTTTGGGCGTGGGCGGCGTGGCGCGTGCGGCGGATGCGGAAGTGGGTCGATCGCGCGTTGTGCGGGCTGCCTTTCGAGCCGGAGTGGTACGCGAAGCGCGGCGTCAAAGCCGACTTCGTCGGCCACCCGTTCTTCGACGAGGTCGCCGATTACCCGCTCGATCGCGGCTTTGTCGCGCGCTGGCAGCGCCCGGTTGTCAAAGTTGTCAAAGTAGACGGGTCGCTCCGCGACCCGAAGCTTCCGGTCGCGGAGCGACCGGTTTACAGGCCGGTGGGCGTGTTGCCCGGATCCCGCACGCACGAAGTCGAACGCAACTGGCCGCTGATGATCCGCATCATGCGTCGCGTGGCGGCGCGGCATCCGGACGTGCGATTCCTCGTCGCCTGTTACAAGGCGAAGTTTGAAGAACGCTGCCGGCAGATGGTCGCCGAAGCGCGCGTCGAACTGCCGATCGACTACTTCGTCGGCAAAACGCCGGAGATCATCGAAGCGGCCGAGTGCTGCCTGATGGTCTCCGGCTCCGTCAGTCTCGAAATGCTGGCCCGCCGGACGCCCGCGGCCGTGCTGTATCGCGTCAGTCCATGGGCGTACCCGGCGGTGCGGATCCTCGTGCGGCTGAATTCATTCACGCTGCCGAACATCATCGCCGGCCGCCGCATCCTGCCGGAGTGGCTGGCGGTGTGGAACCACGAGCGCGTGGTGGGCCAGATGGCCGACACGCTGGACGGCTGGCTGAGCGATCCGGCGTCCCGCACCGCGGTCGCGCACGAGCTGGAAGAGCTGTACGCGCAGGTGGGCCGCACGGGGGCGACCGCACGCACGGCGGAGGCCGTTCTGGGCCACCTCGCTGCCGCTTCCGTGCGCCGCGCAGCGTGAGCCGGCCGGTTCCGCCGGGGCGCGCAACCACTCTCGCTCAGAGTAGTTGCCCAGGCAGCAGGCAGCCGGCGGAATCCCGTCAAACTGCCGACCGCCTTCCCGCCGACTCTATCGCCCTACATCTCCGCCAACCTTCAAGACGCACACACGTCTGCTTTGGCTGGCTCTTGCGAGGGTGAACTGCCTGGCCTCGGCGGGTACAATTGGGGTATCCCGCCACGGCTTCGGCGCTCGCGCCTCCTGCCATTCGTACGGATTCGCGGAACCCACCGATCATGCACCGGTTTCTCGTGTTGCCTTGCGATCGAGCACGTTTCGCGGTGGCGCCGCTGACGCTGCTCGTCGTCCTCTCGTCCGTGCGTGCTGAGGAACCGCCGCCGGCCGCTCCGAAGACAGTTTCTGCCAAACACGCCGCCGAGCAGGCCCAAGGGCTGGCGCTGTTTAAAGAGCACGTGCGGTCGATCCTCGCGCAACGGTGCCTGACGTGTCACGGCGGCGATGACGTGCAGGGCGAATTCAACCTCGCCGATCGCGACGGGCTGCTGAAGGGCGGCGAGAAGGGCAAGGCGATCGTCCCCGGCAAGCACCGCGAGAGCCGGCTGTACAAGCTGATCGCGCACGCCGAGCAGCCGCACATGCCCTACGACGAAGACAAGCTGCCCGACGCGGAGATCGAACAGATCGCCAAGTGGATCGATCTCGGCGCGCCGTACGACAAGCCGCTGGTCGAGACAGCGGCCGATGCAAGCGACTGGCGGTGGAAAGACGTTCCGGAGTCGGCCCGCGATTTCTGGTCGTTTCAGCCGCTCATTCGTGTGCCGCCGCCGGCCGTGGCGAACGATGCGTGGTGCCGTACCGGCATCGATCGCTTCATTCTTGCGCGGCTGGAGTCGGCGGGGATCGCGCCGAATGTGCCGGCCGACCGCCTCACGCTCATCCGCCGGGTTTACTTCGATCTGGTGGGCCTGCCGCCGGAGCCGGGGGTGGTTGAGGAATTCGTAGCGTCGGACGATCCGCTCGCTTATGAGAAGCTGGTGGATCGCCTCTTGGCCAGTCCGCACTTCGGGGAGCGGTGGGCGAGGCACTGGCTCGATGTGGCTCGCTTCGCCGAGAGCCACGGTTTCGAGCAGGACTACGACCGCCCGCACGCCTACCACTACCGCGACTTCGTGATCCGGGCGTTCAACGACGACATGCCGTACGAGCAGTTCGTCCGCTGGCAGCTCGCCGGCGACGAGTTCGCAGCCGACGATCCCCTGGCGCTGATGGCGACGGGCTTCGTCGGCGCGGGGGTGTTTCCCACGCAGATCACGAAGAACGAAGTCGAACGCACTCGCTACGACGCGCTCGACGACATGCTGGCGACGACGGGCACCGCGTTCCTGGGCCTGACCATCGGCTGCGCCCGCTGCCACGACCATAAGTTCGATCCCATCCCGCAGGGCGATTACTACCGGCTGCTCTCGACGTTCACCACGACCGTCCGCAGCAACATCGAGCTGGACCTCAACCCCGAGGAAACGCGGCGGCGGCTCGAAGGCTGGCAGCGCCAGCACGAGCCGCTCGCGGCGGCGCTGGAGACGTTCGAACGGGAGACGCTGCCGGGGCGGTTCGCGACGTGGTTGAGCGTCGAGGCGCCGAAGCTCGCGGCTTCACAGGAAATGACGCCTTGGATCGTGCTGGAGCCGCAGAAACTGGAGGCCGCCGGTGGGGCCAAGTTCAAGCCGCTGGGCGACGGCTCATTTCTGGCGGAAGGAGCGAATCCCGACCACGACACGTACACGGTTACGGGACGGCTCCCGTCCGGCGACGTGCGTGCACTGCGCGTCGAAGCGATGTCGCATCCGTCGCTGCCTGCGGGCGGACCGGGACGGGCGTCCAATGGCAACTTCGGACTGAGCGCCCTCACGCTCCTCATCCCGACCGCCGCAGGAGAGACGGCCGACCCCGACGGCCTCACGCTGGCCTCGCCCCGCGCGACGTTTCAGCAGAATGAGGGCAACCTGTCGATCGCCGCGACACTCGACGAGCATCCCGAGACGGGCTGGGCCGTCGATCCGCAATTCGGCAAGGATCACGCGGCGGCGTTCGAGCTACCGGAACTGCCCGCGAGCGGCGAGGGCCAGTTCACGCTGATGCTGAAGTTCTCGGTCAACAAGCAGCACGCGATTGGCCGGCTGCGATTTTCGGTGAGTCGGCAAAGCGCGCCGCCGCTGGACGGTTCATCGCTGCCGCAATCCGTCTCGGCAGCGCTCGACGCGCTCGCGGCCGGGACGCCGTCGGCCCTTGACGTGATGCATCGC
>JAHWKJ010000256.1 GCA_019347905.1 Planctomycetota bacterium | reverse complement strand
CGGCGCTGAAGCCCGTGCAGGAGGCGATTGCGAAATCGAATGCCACGCTCAAAGAGCTGGAGGCGAAACTGGGCGGCATGTCACTCGCGAAGAGCGTGGATGCGGCGAACTTGCCGGGAATTGTCCTCGATGACACGCAGGCGACCTTCAGCGGCGACTGGAAGACGAGCGCCGGCGTGCCGCGCTTCGTGGGCGATGGCTATCGCTACGCATCGCCCGGCGGCGCCACGGCCCGCTACGAGCCGACGATCGAGACGGCCGGCCGCTACGAGATCCGCATCTCGCACAGCCCGCACGAGAACCGTGCCTCGAATGCCCTCGTGACGGTTCGCCACGCTGACGGCGAGACTGAGAAGCGAATCGACCAGCAGAAGAAGCCGCCGCTCGACGGGTTGTTCGTCTCGCTCGGCACGTTCCGGTTCGAGGCGGGCGGCGAGGCCACCGTCGTCCTCACCTGCCAGGGCGCCAACCGCACTGTCATTGCCGATGCCGTGCAGCTCTTGCCCGTCCCGCCGGGGGGCACGAACGCCGAGAAGACAAGTGCCGACGAGGCCGACCCCGAGCGGCTCGCGCTTCAGCGGCAGATGGCCGACAAGCAGGCGCGGCTGGCCGAGTTGCAGAAGGATCTCAAGCGGCTCCAAGGCCAGGCGCCGCCGCCTCCGCCGCTGGCGATGTCGGTCGTCGACGAACAACAGACGGGCGACTATCACATCCTGATCCGCGGCAGCGCGCACAAGCTGGGCGAGAAGGTGCCGCGCGGTTTCCTCACGGTGCTGCCCCACACGAAGGCGCCCTCCATTGCGGACAAGAGCAGCGGCCGCCGCGAGCTGGCCGAGTGGATCGCCTCCCCGAAGAACCCGCTGCCGCCGCGGGTGATCGTCAATCGCGTGTGGCAGCACCTGTTCGGAGCGGGCCTCGTCCGCACGTCGGACA
Organism: Planctomycetota bacterium; assembly: GCA_019347905.1. Classification (GTDB taxonomy): domain Bacteria; phylum Planctomycetota; class Planctomycetia; order Planctomycetales; family Planctomycetaceae; genus JAHWKJ01. The sequence goes on along the minus strand of JAHWKJ010000256.1, from coordinate 7,633 downwards.
ATTTTGGTGCGATGGGCGAGCGGCCCTCGCACCCGGAACTGCTCGACTGGCTGGCCGCGGAGTTCCTGAACGACGGCTGGTCGGTGAAGCGGACCGTGCGACAGATTGTGCTCTCGGCGACGTATCAGCAGGCCAGCGCGGCGCGGATGGAGGATCGAGGATCGAGGATCGCCGAGGGGGCGAACATTGAACATCGAACATTGAACATCGAACATCGAACGCCGACCCCTCAACCCTCAACCCTCAACCCTCAACCAGACCCGGAGAACCGCCTGCTATCGCGGCAGAACCGGCGGCGGCTCGATGCAGAGGCGCTGCGGGACGCGATCCTTGCCGTCGGCGGAGAACTCGATCTCGCGATGGGCGGGCGGAACATCGCACCCGGGACGAAAGAAGAATTCAACTACCCGTTCCCAGGCATGCGGCGGAGCGTGTACGTGCCGGTGTTCCGCAACACGCTGCATCCGCTGTTCGAGGTATTTGACTTCGCCGATCCCAACATCGTCGCGGGCCGCCGCAACACGAGCACGCTGCCCACGCAGGGCCTGTATCTCTTGAACAGCCCGTTCGTCATCGAGCAGTCCCGCAAACTGGCCACAAGGCTGCTCGCAGACGAATTGGACGACGGCGAGCGGCTCGACCGGGCGTACCGCCGCACGTTGGGGCGGCTGCCGACAGACGCGGAACGGCGGCTGTCGCTCGAATTCCTCAGCCAGGCCGGTGCCACTGCGGACAGTGCCACTGCGGACAGTGCCGATGCGGCCAGCCGGCTCGACGCCTGGGCCGCGCTCTGCCAGTCGCTCGTGGGCAGCCTCGACTTCCGCTACCTGGAGTAGCGGGAGGGTCGAGAGTCGAGGGTCGAGGGTCGAGAGCCAGCGGCGTGTCGAGGGTCGAGGGCCAGAAATGCTTCAGTAATCAATCGGGGTTGTCACTTCTGCCTTCTGCCTTCTGCCTTCTGCCTTCTGGCCTCTGACCTCTGACCTCTGAACAAGACGAGCCGCATTCGTCGCCCGCCCCATGTCCTCCCGCCGCATTTATCTCGACAACGCCGCGACCAGCTTTCCGAAGCCGGTGGAAGTGTACGACGCGGTCGACCGCTATCAGCGCGAGGTCGGGGCCGCGATCGGACGCGGCGCTTATCGACAGGCCTTCGAGGCGCAGGGGATCGTCGATCGCTGCCGGCGGCGGGCGGCGGAGTTTCTGGGGGCGGAAAGTCCCGAGCGGATCGTCTTCACGTTCAACGGCACCGACAGCCTCAACCTGGCGCTCTATGGTCTCTTGCGTCCGGGCGACCACGTGGTGACGTCGACCATCGAGCACAACTCGGTGCTGCGGCCGCTCCGCGAGCTTCGCGAGCGACTCGGCATCGCCGTCAGCTATGTGCCGTGCGACGAGTTCTGCCGCGTGGATCCGGCTGCATTCCAACGGGCGATGCGCCCCGAAACACGGTTGATTGCCCTCGTGCACGCCTCGAACGTGACGGGGACAATCCAGCCTATTACGGACGTGGGCGAACTTGCACGCGAGGCTGGCGTGCTGTTTCTCGTCGACGCAGCGCAGACTGCCGGGCACGTCCCCATCGATTTGGCCAAGCTGCCTGTCGATCTGCTGGCCTGCCCGGGACATAAGGGCCTCCTGGGTCCGCTGGGGACAGGGCTGCTTTACATCCGGCCGGGCATTGAAGAGCGGCTAACCAGCATCCGCCAGGGCGGCACCGGCTCCAAGAGCGAAGACGACCTGCAGCCGCGATTCCTGCCGGACAAGTACGAAGCCGGCAACCACAACGCGCTGGGGCTCGCCGGTCTCGAAGCGGCGCTCCAGTGGCTGACCACGCCGCAGTCCGTGTCCCAGCACCGTTTCGCGGAAGAACTAGCGCAGCAACTGCGCGTGCGGCTGGCGACGATCGGCGATTCCGTCAAAGTGCACAGCTACGATCCCGAGGGGGCGCACGACTACGTCGGCGTCGTCAGCATCACGGTGGCTGATTTCGAACCGCAGGACGTGGCTTCGATTCTCGATGAAAGCTTCGGCATCCAGACGCGGGCCGGGCTGCACTGCGCCCCGGGTGCCCACCGGGCCCTCGGCACGCTGGCCGGCGGGGGCACCGTGCGCTTCAGCGTCGGCCCCTTCACCACCAGCGACGACATTGAAGCCGCCGTCGCCGCCGTTCAGGAGATTGCTGCAAGTCGCGGAATCGGCGGGTGATGTCCGCATCATCGGCGCCCTCTCGCATGCCGCCATGCGGCAGATTGACGACTGCCTGAAGGTGGCGCTCGGTATCCCCTAATGCTACGGCAGGAACTCGAGGCGCTCGACGACCGGAAGGCCGTCGCCTTCGAGCTTCTCGCGGAGGCTGGTTTCCACGGCGAACACCAGCGACACCTGGCGGCCGGAGGGATCGGCGCACAGGTAGTAGATCCAGTGCACCGGCAAACCATTGGCTTCGCCGCGGGCGACGACGCGGAAGATGTAGCGCCCGCTTTGCGACTTCACCTCTTCGGCCGCTTCGATCTTCTTCAGCCGCTCGCCCAACGCGGTGCCCACGTCGTCGAGGAACTCTTTCTCCGGCGTGTGCTTGCCGGGGGCGGCCGGCGCAACGGGCGTCACATTGCACTGGGCGATGAGGCTGCCGCGGTCCATCAGCCTCAGGACCGCCACGCGCTCGCGCTGATGATAGACGTGCCAGTTCCGCCCGTGCACCAGACGCACCTTCCACGGCAGTTCCAAAGCGAGGGCCAGGTCCTGCGGATCGGGTTCGAGCGGGACAGCGCGGGTCGCGTCGTCCGTCAGCCGGCCGGTGCTGGGCGCGGGTTTCTGGTCGACGACGACTTTGGCCGTCACGTCCAGTCCCGGCGAGACGGCCCCGACGGACCGCTTTTCCGTCTGGGTCAGCTCCAGGTGAGACAGGTAGTGGGACTTCATGTCGTACAGGTAATGGCCTGTGAGGGAAAGCTCAGCGGTCGCGCCGAGCGTGGCCCCTTCGAGCTTGCCCTTGAAGCCGACCTTCGCGACGTCGCCCGCCACCGATTCCAGCGTACACGCCAGGTCACTCTTCAGGACGGCCTCGGTGCCGGTGAGCGTCTGGATGACCCAGCTTTCGGCGGTCCACGTCTGGCCAACGGTGACTTCCATCCGCGGCAGCATTCCCAGGGCGATCAGCGGGTCGCCGGCCGTGCGGAGCAGTTCCAGCTCACTGTAGCGCAGCCGCTCGCCGAGACAGTACAGTTCCAGCCCCTCGCGCCGGCCGTGAGCGACAATCAGCGGACGCTCCGGGCCGAGCCGCGACGAACTCGTCTGGTCGTTGACCTCGATCGTTGCTTCGGCCCGCTCGTAAGCGCGCAGGGAGCGAAGCGCTTCCGGACCGCGCCCCGCCCCCGCCAGGCGGCGCTCGCTGTAAACGTGCGTGGCCTCGACTACGAGCGGCAGCGTCTGCGACTTGCCGCCGCCCAGCGCCGTCTCGAGCTTCCCGTCGACAGAGAGCCGGCTGCTGACGGCGAGCACGCGCCGGTCATCTGCCGGTTCGTCGAGCGAGAACTTCGGCTTGTCCGGTTCGGCCTTGGGCTTGTCCGCGTCGACCTTCGTCGGAGCCGACGGCTTCGGTGTGGTCTCATCGGCGGCGAGGGCCGATCCCGCATGCGCAAGGAGAGCCGCAAGGGCAACGACTGCAGACCGGGAGAACCACTTCCTCAGAATCGCTTCCATGCGAGCATTCCTGTCAGGCGTCGATGTGTTGCGGGACCTCAGCCTGAGCAATGAGTTTTTGTAGATGAGCGGCCGCCTGGTTCACACATCATCGAGTATGCGGCAAATCTGCGCCAAGGCCTCTTCGGCGCTCGTCGCCGGCGGGGCCTCACGCTTGCCCCAGCCGGCCGGCGGCGGAAGGATAGGTCGGGCATTGTTACTGAGTTGCCGCGATTCCAGTCCTCATCCGCCGCATGACCATCATCCAACACATCGACGCACGGGAAATTTACGACAGCCGAGGACGTCCCACGGTTGAGGTCGAGCTGCACGTCCACGGCTGCGCTCAGGCCGGACGCGCGCTGGTGCCCAGCGGCGCCAGCACAGGCCGGTTCGAAGCCCTGGAGCTGCGTGACGGCGACCGCGGGCGGCTGGACGGGCTGGGCGTGCGGAAGGCCCTTACGAATGTCCGCGGCGAAATCGCGGCCGCGCTTATCGGAATGGACGCGCTCGACCAGCACGCCCTCGACCGCCGGCTGTGCGAATTGGACGGTACGCCGTCGAAAGCCCGACTGGGGGCGAATGCGATTCTGGGCGTCTCGCTCGCCGCCGCCCACGCCACCGCCCAAGCGCTGCGCATCCCGCTGGTGGAGCGCCTCGAACAGATCTGGCAGCCCCACGCGCAAGCGTCGCCAGCTCCGGCGCGTCTGCTTCCGCTCCCGATGGTCAACATGATCTCCGGCGGGCTGCACGCCGGCGGCAATCTCGACATTCAGGACGTGCTCGTGCTGCCGGTCGGGTCCGCTTCGTTTCGGCAGGCGTTTGAGTGGTGCGTGCAGGTCTACACTTGCCTCGGCCGGACACTCACGGCCGCCGGCTATGAAGGCCGCCTCGTCGGTGACGAAGGCGGTTATGGGCCGCAGCTTGACACTGGCGCCCGGGCGATCGAACTCGTGGTCGAAGCGATCGAGGCTGCGGGCTTTCGGCCGGGAGGCGAGATATCGGTCGGCCTCGATGTCGCCGCCACGCATTTCTACCACGACGGCCGCTATCGCCTCGCGATGCACGGCGCGGGAAGTCGAAGAAACCTGGACGCCGGGCAGCTCATCGATGAACTCTGCCGGTGGGTCGATGCCTATCCCATCGTCAGCATCGAAGACGGTCTCGCCGTAGACGTCTGGGACGGCTGGCGCGTGCTGACCGAGCGCCTCGGCGAGCGGGTGCAGCTCATCGGCGACGATCTGTTTGTCACGAATCCTGCACGGCTGCGGCGAGGCATCGAGGCCAATGTCGCCAACAGCGTGCTGGTCAAGCCCAACCAGATCGGCACGCTCACGGAAACACTGGAAACACTCGCTCTCGCCATGGCGGCCGGCTACCGCCCGGTCATCTCGGCCCGCAGCGGCGAGACGGAAGACTCCACGATCGCCGATCTCGCCGTAGCCACCGGCGCGGGGCAGATCAAGATCGGCTCCGTCGTCCGCAGCGAGCGGCTGGCGAAGTACAACCAGCTCCTGCGTCTGGAAGAAACACTGCCCGGCACGCAGTGGATCGGCGGCCGCGTGCTCCGCGGCTGACTGACGCTTCAAGTGCGCTTTCGTGCCGCGAACCGCAGCCGCACGTAGTCCGCAAACCACTGGCCGTCGCGGAATAGCACGTCACGAACCGCGTCCTCGACCTCTCGGAAGAATCGCGCGCATTCGGCCGGCGGAAGCGCGGCGGCGAACGCGCCCGCGAATGTTTCGAGCCAGCCGCTCATCCCGGTCGGCAGCGGCGTCGGCCGTGGAAACAGCTCGATCCGTTCGACGGTGAAGCCGTGCGCTTCCAGCTCGCGCGTATACTCTTCGGGCGAAGGGAAGTACCAGGGATCGATCGCGCGGGCGTCGATGCCGCGCCGGGCGAGCGCGTCGGCCAGCGCGGCGTGAATCGCAGTCACGTTGCCCTTCCCGCCGAATTCGCCGACGAAGCGTCCGCCCGGCACGAGCGCCCGCACCACGCCGGAGATCACACTCCCCGGCGGCTTGATCCAGTGCAGCACGGCATTGCTGAAGACGGCATCGAACTCGCGGTCGAAATCGAGATGCCGCGCATCGCACACCCTCGCGTCGATTCCCGCAGTCCGTGCCGCGGCGACCTGCTCCGGACTGGAATCGACGCCCACCACCTCGCAGCCGGCGGCGAGCAACTCCACGGTCAGCGCTCCATCGCCGCAGCCGAGGTCGAGCACCCGCTCGCCCGCATGCGGCGCCAACCACTCGAGCACCGGCTGGCCCAACTCCGAAACGAAGCGCGCATGGCGGGCGTAGCCTTCCGGATCCCAGCTTTGCGCGGTCATTGCGACCTTCGACCCTCAAACATCCCGCGACCGCGGACGCTCTTTCGCACGCGGCCGGATGATCAGCGCCGCAAGCCCCAGCACGATCAACAGCGGTATCGCAATCCGCGGCCGCATGGCGACGGCCACGACGATGCCCACAAACAACGCGAGCATCGGCAGCGAGAAGTTCGCCCACGCCGCCTCGCGGTTCTTCGACGGCAGGGCCAGCCAGAGCGCCCCCATCAACAGGCCCACCCGCAGGCAGGCCCCCTGCCACATCCGGACGGTCGAGTCGTTCTCGCCCGCGGCGCCCGTGGCGTCGCCAGGGTCGCCGCGCACAACCCACAGCACTACCCATGCGCCCAGGAGCACCAGCGAGATGACGCCGGTCAGCGGACGATTGACGCGGAACGTGCGGGCGCTCATTCCTGCTCGCGCTCGTCCGTCAGCCCCAACTCCTTCTCCTTCGCGGCGTCGGCCCCGAACGCCTTTCGCAGCGCCTTGGCATTGGCTGAGACTGTCTTCTTCGGGCCGGCCAGCTTCAGGTAGTACACGCCCTTGTCTTCGACGGCGAGGATGACCGCCAGCATGCGGGCGTTCGGCAGCGTTTCCGTCTTCCCGAGCACCGGCGGCCCCACCGGCTGCTTGTAGGTGCCGGAGATGTCGACGAAGACGTACTCACCCTGCTCGGATGTGCCGCGCGTCACCTTCGCCTTGCGGTCTTCCGCGCCGAACTGCGCGATCCAGCGGTCGATGTTCTGCTGGATGCCGCCGCCGCCGAACGAGAACACCGTCAGTTCGAGCGGCGATTTGTCCCCTTCGGCGGGCGGGATCTTGAACTCCGCCAGCCGCAGTTTGTTCGAGGGCGGATTCCGCTCCCAGCTCTCCGGGACTTCGAGCGTGATGTCTTCGATCTTCTCCGGACGCGTTTTCTCCGGCTTCTCGGCAGCGGCCTCGTTCGCCTTGGAATCGGCGTTTTTGGACGGCTGGTCTTCGGCGGGAAGCGGCGAACCCGTCAGGCCGCAGAGAACGGCCGCGATCGACAGCCCGCGCAGCATGTGCCTGTGCATCGGAAAACCTCGTGGAGGAAGGAGCTAAGGGGTCGAAGGGTCGAAAGGGTCGAAGGTCGAAAGGGCCGGAAAAACAGGCCCCACCGGCCGAACGTGCACACGCCGCAACAGTCTGATTCTGAATCGCGGCCGCTGGCATTGCAACGCCGCAGTCTGGGAAAGCCGCCGCCATCTGCTACGATGCGGCCTGTGGGAACGGGGTCAGACCCCTCAGCGGACGTGCGTGACATCAGCCGTTGGGCGCTAGCCCGGTTCCTGCCGTGCGAACCGGACGCTAGCGCGTGCCGGCTGATCGGAAGCCCACAAAGGGGTCTGACCCTTCGGACGATCAGGGAACAGGACGATGCCCCACGAAGCCTACGAGCCCTGCCCCTGCGGCAGCGGCAAGAAGTTCAAGTTCTGCTGCTACGAGGCCGCTGAGGAGATTCAGCGCGTCCAGAAACTCCGCGAAAACAACCAGTCGCGGGCCGCGCTTTCAGTCGTCGAGCGGGTCGAAAGGCGCTCGCCCGACCTGCCCTGGGCATCCATCGCCCGCGGCTCGATTCTGCTCGAGGAGAGATCGGAA
>JAHWKJ010000255.1 GCA_019347905.1 Planctomycetota bacterium | reverse complement strand
CGAGGCGGCGCAGTTTCCGCTATCATGGCCGCGGTTCCTATTGCATCGGCACGCCGTACCACCGCTTTCAGGCCACACTCGCCATGCGCATGCTCCTGCTCCTTCCGGCGGCAGTCTTCTCAGCTCATTCCACACACGCTGCGGCGGCCGCCCCTTCACCCAACATCGTGCTCGTGATGGTCGACGACATGGGTTGGAGCGACCTCGGCTGCTATGGAAGCGAGATCAATACGCCACGTCTCGATGAGCTGGCGGCGGGCGGACTCCGGTTCAGCACGTTCTACAACACCGGCCGCTGCTGTCCCACGCGGGCGGCCCTCTTGACGGGCGTGTATCCGCACCAGGCCGGCGTCGGGCGGATGACCTTCGATGCTGGACAGCCAGGCTACCGCGGCCAACTGGGCGAAAACGTCGTGACACTCGCCGAAGTTCTGAAAGACGCCGGCTACCGCACCGCCATGGTCGGCAAGTGGCATCTCTCGCTCACGCAGGAACGCGAAAAGCACCTGCGGCACCTCAACAACCAGTCGATCCGCGAGACGTTCGCCGATCCGACGACATATCCGGTGGGTCGCGGATTCGAGAAGCACTACGGCGTCATCTGGGGCGTGGTCAATCACTTCGATCCCTTCAGCCTGGTGGAAGGCGCCGAAGCCGTGGCCAGCGTGCCCGAGGATTACTACGCCACCGACGCCTTCACCGACTATGCGGTGCGATATATCGAGGAGTTCTCGCAAGACGACGAGCGGCCGTTCTTCCTCTATGTGGCGTACACGGCCCCGCACTGGCCGCTGCATGCGCGGCCGGAAGACATCGCCCGCTACGAGCACACCTACGACGCCGGCTGGGAGGCCGTCCGCCGCGCGCGTTACGAGCGCCAGGTGAAGCTGGGCCTCATGGATCCGGACACCGCACCCCTCAGCGAGCCATTCTCCACCAGTCCCCCCCTTAGTAAGGGGGGGCCAGGGGGGGTCGCGGCGAAAAACACGTCATCCCCAACGACCACCCCCCCTAACCCCCCCTTAGTAAGGGGGGGAACAAATGATTGGGACGAGAACCAGACGCGGAGCTGGGACAGCCGTGCGATGGCCGTGCACGCGGCGATGATCGACCGCGTCGATCAGGGCATCGGGCGGATTGTCGAGCAGTTGAAGAAGTCGGGTCGCTTCGAGGACACGCTGTTCCTGTTCCTCTCCGACAACGGCGCCAGCCGTGAAGAGCCGTCCGCTCCGGGGTTCGACCGCGTCTCCGAAACTCGCGACGGCCGCCAAGTCGTTTACTTCGGCCGCGGGGCCGACAAATCGATTCTTCCCGGGCCGGAGACGACGTACGCCGGCATCGGTCCGCGCTGGGCGAACGTGTCCAACACGCCGTACCGTTACTTCAAGGCGGCGCAGCACGAGGGAGGCATCCGCACGCCGCTGATCGTCCACTGGCCGCAGGGACTGAAGACGAAGCCGGGCGCCATCGTCCGCGCGCCCGGCCACGTAATCGACATCATGGCCACCTGTATCGACCTCGCGGCCGAATACCCCAAAACTCGCAATGGTCGCGAGATCGTGCCCTTGGAAGGCAGGAGCCTCGTGCCCGTCTTTCGCGGAGAAGACCGGCCGCGGCACGAGGCGCTGTTCTTCGAGCACTTCGGCGCAAAGGCGGTGCGCCGCGGCGACTGGAAGCTGGTCGCGCTGCCCGGCGGCGACTGGGAGCTGTACGACCTCGCGCGCGACGAGACCGAAACCACGGACTTGGCGGCGAAGCGTCCGGAGCTGGTTCGCGAACTGGCTGCACAGTGGAATGACTGGGCGTTGCGCACGAACGTGTTTCCGGCTCCCGGCCAGCGCGCAGCGCAGCGACCGCCGCGCCGGACCGGCAACAATCGAGTCGCGGCCGCGGCCGCCGCTCAGCGGCCGAATGAGACTCCCGAGGGCACGCTTCGCACCCGCTGGGCTGACGAAGTCTCTCCCGACAATGTCCACCCCGAATATCCGCGGCCGCAGCTCGTCCGCAAGCGCTGGCAGAACCTCAACGGCCACTGGTCTTACGCGATCCGGCCCAAGGACGCACCGCAGCCCGACGACTGGGACGGCGAGATCCTGGTGCCATTTCCCGTCGAGTCGCAGCTCAGCGGCGTCCGCAAGCGCATCGGCGCGGAGAACCGCCTGTGGTACCGGCGGACCTTCGAATCGCCGCCGCTCGACGACGGCAGACGCCTGTTGCTGCACTTCGGCGCGGTCGACTGGCACGCGACGGTGTGGGTCAACGGCAAGCGTATCGGCGAGCACAAGGGCGGATACGATCCGTTCTCGTTTGACGTGACCGACGCCCTGCGCCCTGATGCAGAAAACGAGCTCGTCGTCAGCGTCTGGGATCCCACTGACGCCGGCTCCCAATCCCGCGGCAAGCAGACCGCCGAACCGCGCGGCATCTGGTATACGCCCGTCACCGGCATCTGGCAGACTGTGTGGCTGGAACCCGTGCCGAAGGCTTATGTCAAGTCCATCCAAGTTGTTACGAAGACGGATACCGCACTGTTCGATGGCTTGCGCAGGGGTGGAAAAGTGGCCATAAAAGTCCATTGCGTCGGCACCGCGGATGAAGACGTGGTCGACGTGAAGGTCATCGACTCCTCAAGTGGCAAGTCGACGCTGATCGACTTCGATCAAGCGAAACCCGGAGAGACTATTGAACTGGAGATTTCGGATCCCCGCCTGTGGTCGCCGGAGAGCCCGTTCCTGTACGACCTCTGGATTACCCTCTTTGAAAAGAAAGGGGGTGGGGACGAGGTCACCAGCTACTGCGGCTTGCGGGAGATCGAGCTGCAGAAGGACGAATACGGATATCAGCATTTCTTCCTGAACAACAAGCCGTTGTTTCAGCTCGGGCCGCTCGATCAGGGCTGGTGGCCCGACGGCCTCTACACCGCTCCCACGGACGAGGCTCTGCGGTACGACATCGAGATCACCAGGCAGCTCGGCTTCAACATGCTCCGCAAGCACGTGAAGGTCGAGCCGGCTCGCTTCTACTACCACTGCGACAAGCTCGGCATGCTTGTGTGGCAGGACATGCCCAACGGCAATCCGCGCGACAAGCTGCAGTTGCCGCCTGAAGCCGAGCGAGACGCGGATCGCGACGCCGATTCCGCGCGGCAATTCGAGGCCGAGCTGGGGGCGATGATCGACTCGCTGTACAACCACCCGTCGATCGTGATGTGGGTGCCCTTCAATGAGGGCTGGGGCCAGTACGACACGCGGCGGATCGCGGACCTGGTGAAAGAGCGCGATCCCACGCGGCTGGTCAACGCCACCAGCGGCTGGGCCGATCGCGGCGTGGGCGACGTCGAAGACGCGCACATGTACCCCGGCCCCGGCATGGAGCCGGCCGAAGAATCTCGGGCGGCCGTGCTGGGCGAGTTCGGCGGCCTCGGCCTGCCGGTCGCGGACCATCTGTGGTGGAACAAACGCAACTGGGGCTACCGCACCTACGAAACGCGTGAGGAGCTTCAGCAGCATTACGCCGACTTGTTCGAAGCGCTTTACGGACTGCGCGCTTTCGGTCTGGCCGCGGCGGTCTACACGCAAACGACCGACGTCGAGGGCGAGGTGAACGGCCTCATGACTTACGACCGCTCGGTGCTGAAGTTCGATCCGGAAGTTCTCCGCAGCCTGCACCAGAAGCTGTACGAGCCGCCGCCGGTTGCGACGATACTTGCCGCAAATTCGGAGCTTCAGCCGCACGACTGGCGCTATACGTTCGATGCGCCCGCGGATGGATGGATGGATACCGAATTCGACGACTCCGCCTGGCGAACGGGAAAGGCGCCGTTCGCGACGGCCGCCACGCCGTTCTTCCCGCTGGGCACCCGCTGGCCCGACGACCGCCGCGAAATCCGCATCCGCCGCACCTTTGACGTCCCGGAAGCAGTACTGCGGCAACTGCGGACGCACGGCGACCTGCGGCTGAAGGTCTACCATGACGTCGCCGATGCGGACGTTTATCTGAACGGCAAGCGCATCGCGGTGCTCACCCGCGACACGCACCGCCACTACGGCCACGTCGACGTCAGCGAGCACGCGGGGCTGCTGCACGCGGGGCCAAACGTGATCGCCATCCACGCACAGAAGAACGACCGTTTTTGTGCGATTGACGCGGGCGTCTATTCGGTGGCGCATCCGGTTCGGGCGAAACAGTAGGCGTGCCGCTGCTGCTTCGCGAACCGGACGGAACATGGTACGCTGCTGCCGCAGGACCGTCCGGCAGGCCTGACTGCAGGGGATCGTGAACCGATGCTGTCGCTCCCGGGGCGTCTGACGCGCACCTGTGAAGGCCTCTCCCGCCGCGAGTGGCTGCGCGCGGGCGGCCTGGGGTGCGTCGGCACGGCAGGAACGGTCTTCGGACTGCCTCAGCTTCTGGCGGCCCGCAGTAGCCCGGCCGCCGGCGCTGCCGGCTTCGGCCGCGCCCGCTCGTGCATCGTGCTGTTCATGTTCGGCGCGCCGGCCCACCAGGATACGTGGGACCTGAAGCCCGAAGCTCCAGCGGAAATCCGTGGTGAATTTCAGCCCATCGCCACCGGCGTTCCGGGCATTCGAGTCTGCGAGCATCTGCCGCTCCTGGCGCGCCGCATCGACAAGCTCGCGCAGATCCGGTCGGTGACGCATCCCGACAATACGCACACCGTCGCCATGCACTACATGCTGACGGGAGTGCGGCACGCGCGGCCGGCGACGAACCCGCAGAACGCGCCCGACGACTTCCCCTGCTTCGGCGCCGTGATGGGCGCGCTGCAGACGAGGCGTGTGGGACCAGCGCGTCAGCCGCGAGAGCGGGCGACTGCCGACAACGGGACATCCGCCTTGCCCGCAGCCGTCAGTTTGAATGCGCCGGCCAACCAGGTATCGGCGAACAACCACATTTTTCCGGGCTTCTTCGGCGGCTTTCTCGGACATGGCTGCGATCCCTTGTTCATCTCGCAGCACGCCAGCGACGCCGATTTTCAGGCCCTGCCCGCCGTGACAGCCCGCGAGCGGCTACTCGACCGGCGGCGGCTGCTGGAGATCGTCGACCGGCAGTCGGCGGCGCTCGAGCATGGCGCTAAGGTGGGCGCATTGAGCGACTTTCAGCGACAGGCGATCGAACTCATCACGTCGCCGGCAGCGCGCAAGGCCTTCGACATCTCGCGGGAGCCGGAGGCGATGCGCCAGCGTTACGGCTCGACGCCCTTCGGCCAAGGGTGCCTCCTGGCCCGCAGGCTCGTCGAGGCCGGCGTATCGCTCGTCACCGTAAACTGGGAGCGCGACGACGCCTACTGGGACACGCACGCCGACAACTTCAAGAAGCACCGCGATCCGCTGCTGCCGAACCTCGACCGCGGCTTCTCGGCGCTGTTGGACGATCTTTCCGAGCGGGGCCTCCTGGACGAGACGCTCATCGTGTGGCTGGCCGAGTTCGGCCGCACGCCCAAGATCAACGGCACTGCGGGCCGCGACCACTGGGCGGCCTGCAACACCGTGGTCCTGGCCGGCGCAGGCGTTCCGGGCGGGACCGTCTACGGAGCTTCCGACCGCCACGCGGCGTACCCGGCCCGCGATCCCGTCGCGCCGGAAGACCTCGCGGCAACGATCTACCACCTGCTGGGCGTCGATCCCACGGCGACGCTGCACACTCCCGAAGGCCGCCCGGTGCCGCTGACGACCGGCCAACCGCTCGTGCGACTGCTGTAACCGCGACCGGTATCGGTGCGAATCAACCCCATGCGCTGAGGAATTCCACACGATCTCGCATCTCATCCGTTGTGCGGCCAGCACGCAGTCTCAAGAGCCGCCGCACGTGTTCGCCGATGGAGTACGTCTGCTGCGGCGCCAGAACGATCCCGGCATGCGAACGGCCCGAGTTGAGCCAGTCGGTGTGCAGGTACAAGCCCACAGGCACAGATCAATCCCCGGTAGGACGTCCATACTGCTGCTCCAGTCGAGCGGCTTCGGCCGCCTCAGCGGCGATGTCTGCTTCAATCTCCTCCCGGTTGGCGTGGTAGTACGTGAGCGCTGCGTGGACCTGAGCCAGGGTCAGGTGCGGAATGTGCTCGACGATCTGCTCGGGCGAGTTACCGAGCTTTGACCAGATCGCGATCCGCCGGACGGTCAAGCCCGTGCCCGCGATCTTGGGACGCCCGCGGTGGACGCCCGGATGGCGGTCGATCAACGTGCCGATATCGACTGTGGTGCTCGTGGTTGTCGTCGTCATGTTCGAAGCACCGTCAGTGCTGCGTCGGTCACGGCTTCCAGGAACTTTTCTCGTCGAGAGGGATCTTGAACCGGAGCGTGCCCGTGCCGCCGAAGGCCGATGCTGGAAGCTCCAGGCGCAACATTCTCGCTTTCTCGACGGGTCGCTCGAAGATCAAGACATCTGTTACCGACCTGCCCGGGTAGATTGACTCCGCGATGATCTGGCCCGGTACCGAAGCGGTGAGGCCGAAAGACTCTCGATCATATTCGTTTCCGAATTCGTCGCTGACCCGCGCGCGTCCAAAGAAATCAAGCCGTCCGGCCCAACTACGATACTCGATTTTCCGCGTTTCACCCACGTTGTCGAGCCGGACAGTGACCTGAAGCAGATCCTCGTCAGATTCCCCATCTTCCCGGAGTGGCTCCTGAAACTTCACTTTCCCAACAGTCACTGATTCCAGTTGCACGCTGAGGTCGCCCTGCCGCACGGCCTTTCCTGCATCCGCCCACTCGTGCTTTTGCTCGACCTTCTGCTGCGGCGCGGGCTGCGGCTGACGCTCGACCTCGGCCTGATTGGTCCTCCGATCTTCTTCACGGCATCCGTTGAAGAGCAATGCGAAGGAGGCGAGGATGACGACTACTGATCTCACCATGGGATGACCTCACGCCAGAAGGATAAGCCTGATGGCACCGGCGGCGCGAGGCTCTGGATAGAGACCAACGCTTTAGAGGCTCGGAGGCTTACAGCTCGAGCAACCGTGGCCGACATCGCCACGGTCCAAGCCGCTTTCCTCAAGCCAGTCTCGCAAGTCGTCGAGTGTCTCACCGCACGTCTTGCGATACGTGGTTGTGCGTCCGGTGTCGATCGAACTGCATCTGGCTCGGTGCAGTTTCATATAGCGGGCCGACGGCAGATCCTCCGAATTAATGAAGAACCCATTCGGATTGCGGCTCCGCCACTCCTCGAATCCAGCTTCCTCAGCATGTCCGAAAAATGATCGCGTTGCCATGATGTCAAACGCTCGCCTCTTCATCGCCGTTGGACCGTCCGTCACGGTCGCGGGCGATGCTGGTGACGGCGTCGAACGTACCGTAATACCACATCCGGCCGGTCGTCACATAGAAGTCGTCGGGACCAGTGTCGGCATTCTCATCGCCGGGGAAGAACGCAATGTTCTCCGGGTGCTCCACCGCGACGCGGTCTCCGTTCTCCATACACAAGATGAACGGACGAAAGGGCGCCTCGCGCAGGATCTCCTGCACTCGAAGTCGAACACTCTGACTGCGAATCGCCATCTCATTTCCCCAAGTAGCGTCAAATCAGCCCCGCCAGTTCCTGGAGCTGCTTCCAGTTCTCCAGCCGCTCCTGTTTTGCCAGCAGCAGCGTTTCCGAGGGGTTGCCGTCCTTGTCGAAGTGCTTCGAGAAGCGGCCTTCGCTGCGGCAGAAATCGATGAAGTCGACCGTTTCGCCGGTCTTGGGATTCTTGTACCAGTCGTCTTTCATCGCGGGATTGCCCACCAGCGTGAGATGTTCTTTGATCTTCGTGCCCTTGTCGGGATCGTAGACCAGGAGCGGGAACGCGCGGCTGTCGACGGCGAGCCGGGCCTGATCTCCGGCCATGTTGTCGGCCACGCCATGCTCCGGCTGGCAGGTCGTGTAGCAACTGATGATCGCCGGCCCGTCGAACTCCAGCGCCCGCAGCACCGCCTTGTAGAAGTGGTTGACGTGGGCGCAGGTCGTCTGGGCCACGAACGTGCGGGGGTGCATCATCGCGATCTGGGCGATCTCCTTGCGGCGTTCCTGCTTGCCGCCGAACTGCTTGCCGTGCACGCTCATCTTGGTGTTCTGGCCCATGTACGTGCTGGTGGAGGCCTGGCCGCCGGTGTTGGAGTAGACCTGCGTGTCGAGCACGAACACCTTCACCGGCATGCCCGAGGCCAACAGCCGCGAGAGCGACTGGAAGCCGATGTCGTACATGGCGCCGTCGCCGCCGATGCACCACAAGGGCTTGTCGCCCCAGCCGATCTGGTCCCAGCGGGCGCGGACGCCCATCGCGTCGGCGGGAGCGTTCTCGAACAGCGAATTCGTCCAGGGCACCAGGTAGGGGTTGTAGGGATAGGTCGAGGTGTAAACCGTGTTGCAGCCGGTGGCGGCAATAATGCCCCACTGGTTGCCGTACTTCGCCCCGGTGGCGCTGCACAGCATGCGGAGGGCCGTGCCTTCGCCGCAGCCAGCGCAGCTCCCGGCGCCGCCCACGTAGATGTGGGTCTGCTCCTTGAGCATCATGTCGATGAGCAGGTTTTCGTTGATGTAGCGCTCGTCGGAAGGGCCGAAGTTCTTGAAGAAG
>JAHWKJ010000765.1 GCA_019347905.1 Planctomycetota bacterium | reverse complement strand
TCGTCTGTGCCGTCGACGGACTCGAGGCCTGCGCCCAGGCCGACAAAGAGCGGCCGGACCTCATCCTGATGGACATGCACCTGCCGGAGCTCGACGGCTGGGAAGCCACGCGGCGCATCAAGGAAAACCCTGCTCTGCGGCCGATTCCCATCATCGCCCTCACGGCCGACGCCATGGCCGGCGACCGCGAAAAGGCCCTCGAGGCCGGCTGCGACGATTACGAGACCAAGCCCGTCAACCTGGCCGAGCTGCTCGAGAAAATGGAAAAGCTCCTCAAAGAGCCGAGGGCCTGAAGCATGACCGGCAAGTCGTCGGATACGATCCCGGTGCGGGCGTCATCGCCCAATGGCGACGGCGCTTCACATGCCGGCGGTCTCAGCCGCGCCCGTCAGGTCTTTCTCTCCGCCAAGCGGGCCGAGCTGCAATCGCCCGTGCACGCGATCGTCGACATCAGCGAGCGCGTGCTCGCCGACGTGGCCGACCGCGGCCCGCAGGAGTTCTCCAATGACCTGGAACTCATCGGCCGCTCCGGAAGACGCCTTCAAACGCTGATCGATGAGATCCTCGCGCCCGAGCAGCTCGCTTCCGAAAGCTTCGACGATTTCGCGGGGCTGCATTCCCGCATGCGGCACGACATGCTCAACGCCATCAACCCGGTGATCAATTACGCGGAGATGTGGCTGGAAGAGGCCGGCGAGCATTTCCTCGACGATTACGTGCCCGACTTGAACCTGCTGCTGGCGGCCGGCCGCCGCTGCCATGGGCTGATCGACACGATCCTCGAATCGGCAGGCATGGACACGGTGGAGCTGTCCGATTCGGAGATGTGTGCCGTGGGACAAATCGCCGGACTGGCCGACGACGAGAACGACTTGCCCACGTCCCGGATCGTCGGCCGCATTCTGGTGGTCGAGGACAATGCGACCAACCGCGACATCCTCCGCCGCCGGCTGGAGCTGCAGGGGCACGAAATCGCCGAAGCCTGCGACGGTCTGCAGGCCCTCGCCATGCTGAATGCGCAAGGCTTCGACCTCGTGCTGCTCGACATCATGATGCCGCAGCTCAACGGCGTCGACGTGCTCACGCGGATGAAAGCCTCGGAGGCCTTGCGCGATATCCCGGTGATCATGATTTCCGCGCTGGACGAGATCGACGTCGTCATCCGCTGCATCAAGCTGGGGGCCGAAGATTACCTGGCGAAGCCGTTCAACCCGGTGTTTTTAAAGGCACGCATCGGCGCGTGTCTCGAGAAGCGGCAGATGGCCGAGCAGCTCCGCCGCGAGAAGCAGCGGTCCGACGAGCTGTTGCACGTCATTCTGCCCAACGAGATCGTCAACGAGTTGAAGGCGACCAACGCCGTCATGCCTCGCCGCTACGAGGGCGTGGCCGTGCTGTTTGCCGACATCGTCAACTTCACGCCCTATTGCGAAAAGAACCCGCCGGAAGAGGTCGTGCGGCGGCTGCAGGAGTTGGTCGTGGCGTGGGAGGATACGGCCCTTGCGCACAGCGTCGAGAAGATCAAGACCATTGGCGACGCGTTCATGGCGGCCAGCGGCCTGTTGACCCGCAACGGCAACCCCGTGCTCAACTGCGTGCGCTGCGGCCTGGAGATGATCGAAGCCACCCGGCGGCTGCAGCCGGAGTGGAACCTGCGGGTGGGCATTCACGTGGGCCAGGTGGTCGCCGGCATTCTCGGGCACCGGCAGTACCTGTTCGACCTGTGGGGCGACACCGTCAACACCGCCGCCCGCATGGAAAGCCACGGCGTCGCCGGCGGGGTGACCATGAGCGCCCAGGCCTGGTCGGGCGTCGAGCACCTCTGCCGCGGCACACCCCTGGGCTGCGTGCCGGTGAAGGGCAAGGGCAATTTAGAGATGATCCGGTTTGATGGGTTTTTGGGCTGAGGGTCGAGAGTCGAGGGCCGAGAGCCAGACGCAAGCGGAGATCGGAAGAGAATGATTGCTATAGTACCTCGCCCCGCCACCCTCTCCTTTCCAATTAAAACAATAATGATCAAAATAAACTACAACCTAATACTGGTTGCATAGACGCACGTTTGATATAACTCAGAAGTGCTGG
>JAHWKJ010000764.1 GCA_019347905.1 Planctomycetota bacterium | reverse complement strand
CTAACGTAAAGGATTCTATCCGGACTGCTCCGGGACTTCGCGTGGGATGGTGTCAGACTGTCGCCGGAGCAGTTCGGATAGAATCCCGTTGGACTGAACCGCTTCGCGGCGGCAGGTCGCTGCGGGAGTCGACTTTCTATGGAGATTGATCGACGCAGGCCCTCGCCGGGCCGCATTGTAGCCACCGGCCGATGAAGCGTTCAATCGGCTGATGCCGATTTCCCGGCCCCCTGGTGCGTGGCGCCGTCGCCAGACGGGACGTTTCCGCGGGGGCCGCAAACACCCCTCTCCGGGCCGCAAAATGCCGCCCGCGCGCACCGGCAGCGGCGGTCCGCAGCGGGGCCGGACGCGTGGCGCAGGTTGCGGCAGTGGTGCGGTTCATGACGTGTCAAAGTGGAACGGACGCGAGAGCAGTTCGGCCACACTCGGGCGGACCATCGAGTCGATGCGGATCATCCGCCCCTGACCGCAGCTCGGACACGGCGGTGCCGACTGCGACCCGTCGTCCACCGTGGACACGGCCGCTTCGTCCGCGGCGGCAGCCTCAGCACACGCCTCAGCCGCCCCCAGCAGTTCGCGGCAGCAGGCGAGCTTCTCCTGACGGTGACAGTTGGCAAGCAGGCCGTACGAGCGGACCTTCATGAAGCCCGGCGGCAGCACGTGCAGCAGGAAGCGTCTGAGAAACTCGCCGCCGGCCAGCGTCATCGTCCGCAGGCGGCGGCCGCGGCGGTAGTCGCGGTAGCGGAACGTCACCCGCCCGTCGGCCAGCGACACCAGCCGGCGGTTGGAGATCGCCACGCGATGCGTGTAGCGGGCCAGGTACTTCAGGACCTGTACCGGTCCGCCGAAGGGCGGCTTCGAGTAGACCACCCAGTCGGTGCGGTACTGGCTCTTCCGCCAGGCGGCGAAGGCGGCGGGACGGGCCAGAGCGGACAGCCGGCCGTAAAACGACAGACCGCCGCGCTGGAAGGCCTGCGTCAGTCCGGCCAGAAGCTTGCCCCGGAAGACGCGGGAGAGCACCTTCACCGGCAGGAAGAAACCGGGCTTCGAGGAGATCCAGCGGCCGTCGGGTGAGAGGCCGCCGCCGGTGGCCACGCAGTGCAGGTGCGGATGATAGTCGAGCGTCTGGCCCCACGTGTGCAGGACGGCCGTCATGCCGATCTCGGCCCCCAGATGCTTCGGGTCGGCCGCGATCTCGCGCAGCGTCTGCCAGGCCGCAGCAAACAGCAGCCGGTACACGGCCTGCTGATTCTGAAAGGCCACTTCGGCCACCGCCGGCGGCAGCGTGAATACCACGTGATGGTAGTCGACCGGCAGCAGGTTCGCGCTGTGGCGCTCGAACCATTCGGCGCGGCTCGATGCCTGGCACTTCGGGCAGTGGCGGTTGCGGCACGAGTTGTAGGCGATCCGCCGCACGGCGCAGGCCGAGCACTCCTCGACGTGTCCGCCCAGGGCGGCCGTGCGGCACAGAGCCAGTTCCTTGAGCACCCGCTGCTGAGCGATCGACAGCTTCGCGGTATGCTGCTCCAGGAACGCCCGCCCGCAGCGGCGGATCACGTCGGCGATCTCCACAGCCGGCCGGGCGTCTATGACGGACCTCCGGTCGATGGCTGGCCTGCGGACGGCGGAATCGCGTCGAACAGGCCGTCCAGCAGATCGAGCGGGCTGCTCAACGACTGGAGTCTCTCGGAGCGGACATGCATGTAGCGGGCGGTCGTGGCCAGGTCGCCGTGCCCCAGCAGCTTCTGAATCGTCGGCACGTCGACGCCGGCTTCCAGCAGGTGCGTGGCGTAGCTGTGCCGGAGCGTGTGCGGCGTGACCCGCTTGGCCAGCCCCGTCTCCTGACGGATCTGCTGACAGAGCCGCTGGACCGCCGGGGTCGTCAGGTGCCCGCCGCCCGGCTTGCCGGGAAACAGCCAGCGCTCGGGCCGCCGCGCCCGCCACCAGGTCCGCAGCAGTTCCAGCAGCTTGGCCGAGAGCGGCACCACCCGGTCCTTACGGCCCTTGCCTTGGCGGACGATGACCAGCATCCGGCTGCTGTCGATATCGGCCGCTTGCAGCCGCACCAGTTCCGAGACCCGC
>JAHWKJ010000763.1 GCA_019347905.1 Planctomycetota bacterium | reverse complement strand
CGAGCATCCCGTGGCACCCGCGCGTGCGGCATCAGGTCGCTGCGGCGAACGGGTTGCCCTCGTACTCCATCAACTCGATGACCGCGCCGTCGGGCGATTGAAAGAAGCCGACGCGCAGGCCTGCCATGGGCTCGAACGGCTCCAGCAGCACCGGCATGTCGCCGGCGGCGCGTTCGATCGAGTCGACCCGCCAGGCGACGTGTGGCCTTTCGCGCAAGGGGCCGGTGACGGGGCTGTCCGGCTCGAAGCGCAGCCATTCGATGTGGAACGGATGCTGGATGAAGTTGGTGATCCAGACCCGCGTGGCCTCCACAAACACCTCCCCTGCGCGGGCCTCGTCGCTGATCAGTCCGACGTGAGAGAATTCCATGACTCGCTCCTCACCGGCGGGTAACGGCTCTCCCGCCAGCGCCCGCTCGCCCGCCGTGCCGCTCGTGCCGCGGACGACGACGGCGTGTCTCGACCTGGCCGTGACGTTTTACGGCCGCCATCTGGATACGGTTCTGCGGGTGACGCTGGCGGTGGGCCTGGTGTCTTGTGCGGCGGCGTGGTGGATAGCCTACCACAACGCCGCCGACTTGCGATGGATGATCGTCATTGCGTACGCGGGCACGCTGTTTCAGGGTCTGGGACTGGCGATGGCCGTCGCCCCGGGCCTGTTGGGCCGGCCGGTCGGCGTCCTGGGCGGCCTCGGCATCGTTCAACCGCGCCTGCCGGGATTGCTGTTCTCGACGGCGTTTGTGCGATCGGTTGCCTTCGTGGGGCCGGCGCTGGTGCTGTTTTCCGGCACGCAGCAATGGGGCCTGATTCTGCTGGGTGCGGTGCTGTCGCTGTGGCCCTGCGCGTGGCTGGCGGTGCGCGCCGGCTTCGATGCGGAAAGGGCCGTGCTCAAAAGCCTGGACGAGCGCTGGCACGACGATCGCGCGCGGCGGCTGCTGCGGGAAGAAGCGGGCGAGCTCTTCGGCCGCGCTGTTGGCATCTGCACCTTTTGCCTGCTGGTGTGGGTGGTGGTCTTTCTCTCACTGGACTTCGGCCTGACGCTGTTCACTCATTTTGAGACGCTGACCCGCCGGTTCTACGAGGTCGTGCTCCAGCAGCGATCCGACCTCCTCGACGGGTTCTGGTATGCGCTGACGCACGACCCTGTGGTCGAGACGACGGCCGTGGCCGCGGTGTTTCTGGTGTATCCCGTGGGGCGGCTGGCCTGGTTGTTTTGTTATATTGACGTCAGGGTTCGCAAGGACCTCTGGGACCTGCAGATCGAATTCGCGGACGAAGTCGCACGGCTGAAGGATGCCGGTGCGTAACCCGCATCAAGTATCCGTGGCATCGGTGTGATCCGTGGTTTCTGGTGAGAGAGGCAAACCGGTGACGTCGCACAACGTCGTCCCTTCGCGGCGCGCGTGGACCAGTGTTTTTGCCCTCGCCGCCAGCACGTTCGTAGCCGCCGGGCCGGCCGAGGCGCAGTCGGCTCGCGAGCTGGCCCCGCGAGACGAAGTGCGCGAGGCGACGCGCGAGATCCTCGCTTCGCCCGAATTCCGCAACTTCCGGCGGCTGGAAGGCTCCGGCTCGTCATCCGGCGGCGATTCGTCGGGCGATTGGAGCGAAGGCTCTCAGCGGGCGCCGCGCGGCGGAGAGGCCGGGCGACGTCAGGCGGGCACAAAGCGCTCCACATCAAACGCGAACTCGGACCCCAACGAACACCCGTGGGCCGACGGTTGGCGCGGCGGCGCCGAAGGCAGACGAGACAGCATCGAACCCGACCAAGCCTCGCAGCAGCGGCCGGGGAACGCCGCGGCGGAAGGTACTGAATCGCGCGAAACGTCGCAGCCGGCAGCGCCGCCCCTCCGCGGCCGTTCAGAACCATTCGGCGATGGCTGGCGCGGCGGGAGTGGCAGCCGTGAACAGTTCGCGCGCGATTTCCGCTCCTCGTCCGGAAACGGCGGCACGCGCAGCGCGGGACGCGGCGGCGGAGAGCGCGGACGGTCCGGATCGCGGTCGGCCCCGCGCTCGTCGGCCGATTCTTCAGCGTCTCAAGGCCGCTCGGCGCCACCGTCCTCACCGTCGTCCGCGCCCGTCTCGTCTGCG
>JAHWKJ010000762.1 GCA_019347905.1 Planctomycetota bacterium | reverse complement strand
CACGATCGGCGAGCCTTCCGCCACCAGCACCTTGTAGCCCAGCTCTTCGGCCCGCACCTTGTAGTCGGCGATCGAGCACGCGCCGCACTTTTCGCAGTCGAGGCCGAACTCGTCGTAATCCGCCGGACAGCCCTCGGCGTGCTTCAGGCAGTGCGGAAGCAGCAGCATTCGCCGCTCGTAGGGAATCGCCAGAAGCTGTCGCTTCCAGAAGAAGTTCCCGATCATCACCATCGTGAAGCCGAGGAACTTCTCCGGCAGATCGAGTTCCGCGAGCAGCGTGCGGGCGTGCTGTTCCAGCTCGCCCTTGGTGAACAGCCGCGCCCGGTCCAACGGCGCCGCGTAGCGCTCAGCGGCGGCCTTGATCCGCTCGCGCTCCTGGAGCGTCTCCGGCACCGCCTTCAGATGGCTCGTGCTGCGCCGCCGCGGCCGCTTCTGCGGCTGCGGATCGTCGTCGTGCTTATCGCGAGCGGGTGAAACCTGTTCGGCGACTGCGGCGGCAGACGTCGGTGCAAAACTCACAGGCGTCTCCAGGGCGGGTCAATCAGCGGGGGTGGGTGTCTTGAAGCCCACCGGTTCTGGCCGGTGGGTTTGGTGCGGCGCTCTCAATCGCCCGCCGCAGGGCCGAAACCGTGAAAATCAGCGGGTAGAGGCGTTCAAAATACCATAACTTGGCGAAATAGAAACCGATGGGGCAGGTTTCGGCGATCGTTCCGGCCTCGATCCGCTCCAGCAGCCACGCGATGCCGCGTTGAGCCGCTTCGCTGTGCGGCTCGAACGAAACGACGATGTCCGTCGCCAGCGCCGTCTCTTCGACGCTGGACGGCACGCCGGGAGCGCCGCCCCAGCCGCCGTCGGCGTTCTGTGCGTGCTTCAACCACTCTAAACCCTTGCGGGCAGGCCGGGTGTCGGAGCGGCCGGCGTCGCGGTACGCCGCCAATACGCGGGCGGTGCCGTAGGTGGGATTCTCGTCATTCGGCGCATACTGGTTCCCGAACCACAACGGCAGCCAGGAACCGTCGGGGCGCTGGACGCGCTCCAGGTAGTGGAAGCCATTGACAATCGCCCGGTAGGGTCTCCATGACCGCTGGTCCGGCAGCGACCAGCCGCATTTGAGGCCGGCCTGTGGAACGATGTCGAACTCCCCCTCAAACCACCGGACGAGTGCCCGCAGCGCGTGCGCCGTCAGATCCGGACCGCTGCGATCGAACGGCAGTGCCCCCCACCCACGGCAGAACGTGGGCCAGCCACCGTCGCGGTTCTGCAGGTCAAGCAGCCACCGGACCCCGGCACTAATCGCTTCCCGGCCCTCGACCCTCGAATCTCGACTCTCGACCAGTTCCATCACCGCCAGCAGCGCCCCCGGCGTGTCGTCGGCGTCTGGAACGCCGCCCGGCAAATCGGTCCACGCCCAGCCGCCGGGGGCGGCATTCGTGTAGGGATGCACCTCGCGGTACTGCTGGTCGAGCAGCCACCGGAGAATCGGCGCGCGAGCTTCCGGGGCAAGATCCTCTCCCAGCGCCTTCACCGCGAGTGTCGTCACCCACGTCGCCAGGTTCGTGTCGATGGGCCAGCTACCGTTGGGCCGGACCGACGCGATCAAAAACTCCGATCCGCGGCGGGCAACCGGATGCTCGGCCAATCCCATGCCCGCCAGGCTCATCGTCACGAAGCTGGTCAGCGGCGTCGCTTCGAGAAAGCCGCCATTCGAGGGTTGAATCCGCTCGAGCACATTGAGGCTCCGCCGTGCCGCCAGTCGCCGGATCATTCGCACGAGCGGGTTCCGCGGCTTGCGGAAGTGGTGCCGCACCTGGCCGATGGCGATCAGTGCCGGCAGCGCATAGCTTACGACCGGCAACCGCACCGTCTTGTAGAACCGCGCCGGCAGGCACGCCAGCTCGAACGGCAGCGGCCTCACATCTTTCCAATTGAGCAGCCCGGCCAGTGCGCAGTGGGTGAGGATCGGAATCGAGAACGTGCGGTCCTTGCCATAACGGCGAACGAGCGCCGCAACGCCGCCGGCCCGTTCGATGTACCGGGCGGCCTCGTCGATGACGGACCGATACTCATCCTTGGTTCCCCCCCTTACTAAG
>JAHWKJ010000254.1 GCA_019347905.1 Planctomycetota bacterium | reverse complement strand
GCTTCTGGCGGCTGCGCCAGCGGTTCATCTGCTCGACCAGGTCTTCGAGCGACCGCACGACGGCGTCCTGATGATCGCGTGCGGCGGCGAGTGCTTCCGACTGCGCCCGCGCGTCGCGCGCCGCGGGCGCCTCCTCCTGGGAGCCGGAAGCATCTGCGCCCGGAGCCGAGGACTCGCGCTGCAGCTCCGGCTGTGCTCCCTTACGGGCGCGGGTCAGCTCGCGGTCGATCGGCGGCAGGTGCTCGTCTCGCAGGATTTGCAGTTCTTCCAGAAGCTGCTTGAGTCGGCGGGCCATGTCGGCGTCGTCGATGCGGTTCGCCTGCAGTTCCTGCTGGAGCCGCTCGGCCCGCGCCGCCACGCCTCCCGCGGGGTTGTGCAGTCGTGAGGCGACCTGCCGCTGGTCGAGTTCGACGCGCTTCAGCAGATCGATATCCTGCGGCCGCAGCCGGCCGACGATGTCGAGTTGCTCGATCAGTTCACCCGTCTGCTCCCAGACGCGGCGTTCGGACTGAAGGGCCTCTTCGAGTTCATCCAGGAGTCCGCCGTGCCGGTCGGCCAGTTCTGCCCGCTTCTCTTCCGGCGCGACGATCGTCAGCGTGCGCGGAATGCTGCGGCCGACGTGTTCCGGGCCGAGATCGAACCAGTCGACCGCCTCCGCGTGAAACACCACCGAGACGCCCGGCCCGAGGGACAACTCCGCCAGCCGCCAGCTCTCGCTCACGAGCAGTTCCAGCGGCCGCTCGGACGGCTCGGCGAGCACGCGCCCGCTCGCGGCGATGTCGGGCGAATCGCCGATGCGGTACACCAGCCGCACAAGCTTCAGCCCCAGGTCGTCGCGCGCCGAGATGCGCAACGGGATTTCGGCGTCGGGCGTGACGAGCATGCTGGAGGCCGGCTCTTCGATCGACACCTGCGGGATCTGGTCGGCGATGCCGCGGATTTCGTAGCGGGGGGCGTCGGGATTGGCGAACCCCTGCCGGTCTTCCAGGTCGAGCCACCACGAATAGACGCCGGCATCGCGGATGACGAACGACGCTTTCAACTCGCGCCCGGGGCCGGGTCCGACGGCCACCGGCGGATCGTCCTTCACGCGGAGCACGGCCGAGCCCAGCGGTTTACCGGCGACGCCCGCGATTTCCACGCGCGTGCCCACCAGACCCTGCACGTGCCCCACGCCCGCCGGCAACCGCTCTGGCTGCGCACCGGCGTAGGCGGGCGGTGTGAGGGTGGCCTGGAGCGATTCGAGCTCGGGCGGCGGAACGACTTCGAGGACGTGCCAGGGCATCTCGTCGTCATCGCCGCCGATGGCTCGGAAGCGGATGGGGCCGCGGTCGGCCACGAAAGTCGCCACCCCAATCTCGCGGCTGCGGCCGCCGGCGTCGCGGCGGGTGGTGCGCCGCAGCCTCTCGCGGGCCTGTTCGCTTTCGCCGTAGCGGTATTCCATCGCCAGGTCGCGCGGCAAGGGGCCCCGGGCGTTCTCGATCACAATCTCCAGACTTTCGCCGCGCGCGACGCGCAGGTGACGGCCCAACGGTTCAAACTTCGCATCGAACAGCACCAGCTCGGTCGTCCGCGGCCAGGGACGATGGGAGAACGGGGACAAGAGCCGTCCCAGCGCCGTCGCCGCGGCCACCTGATTGAGTCCCACCACGAGCGCCGTCACGAGGCACACAATCGTGGCGGCGAGGGCGACGCGGCGGACTCCGCGCGTTTCGACGACGTCGGAGGCGTCGATTCGCGAAGCCTGCCTCAGCGTGCTGTCGATGACGTGCCGCTGGAGCGCCGGTGAACCGATCTGCGGACTGGCATCGTCCTTCAGAAACTGCACCGTGCTGGCGAGACTGTCGCGAAAGCCGGGATAGCGGCGCTCGACCTGCTTCGCGACGTCGATATCGGAATAGCGGCGGACGGTGAGCAGCGGCGCGATCAGCCGCCGCCAGGCCACCCACAGGCCGCCGCCCAGAATCGTCAGCCCCAGGATCAGCCGCACGCCGGGATCGTCGAGATGCACGAGCCAGTCGAGGAAGCCAACGGCCAGCGTCGCCCCGAACACCACCACGACCAGCCAGCTCGCGCCGTACAGGCACAGCAACTGCCGCACGCGGCTCTTGATCCGGCGAAGCTGATCGGGCAGCGTCGGTGGCATGGTTGTAGTAGGACGATTGGCGGCGGTCGATTGTTCCCCCGCATCATACCAGCCGGCAGCGTTTCCTTAACAGCCACTCCGCCAGCAGCAGGCCCGCGAACACCAGCAGCAGTTCCCAGCGGTTCCACAGCGGGATCGGATCGCGGCTCTCCAGCGGCACGGGCTGTCCCGGCGGAATGTCGTCCGGCAGACGCATGGCGTCGCCGATCGTGTAGAAGCGGCCGTGTGTGGTCTGGGCCGTCCGCACCAGGTCGGCGCGGTCGAGGCTGGTCTCCAACAATTCGCGGCTCTTGGATTCTACGAGGAAATCTTCGGACGGCGGGGCCTCGCTGAAGGCCGGCTTCACGACCAGCGCGTGATAAGAGCCTTCGCCCGCCCGGCTGAGCTGCCCCTCGAACACCGCCGGCGCGTGCGGAAGCTGCGAGAGCGCCACCGTCTGCTGGGCGCCGCCGCGGCGTTCGATCATCACGGTCACGCCATCCTTCTCGACGGGGATCAGCCGCTCGTCGAGGAACCGCAGCCGCAGCCGCACCGTGTCGCCCCGCTGGTAGAACTCCTTGTCGGCCGCCAGCGTGGCGCCCTTGTCGCGGCCCAGCAGCCGCGAGCGGGTGAGGTAGCGGATCGCCTGGATCCAGTAGCGGCCGTAATAGAGGTCGCCGCGGCGGAAGCGCCAGCGCCACAACTCATCGGTCGAGTGGAACAGCACCTTCCCCGCGCCGTAGCGCTGCATCGAGATGATCGGCAGCTTGCCGTCGGCCCCGCGCTTCTGCGGATGCTGGGCGAAGACGAACGCCCCGCGCTTCACCTCGGGGGCCTCGACGAACCAGTACAGCTCCGGCAGCCGGTCCCACGCCTGGACGCTGGCCTCTTCGCTGCGCTCGAACCGGAAGATCGAGCTTTCCTTACGGCCTTCCAGCGTCAGCTCAGGCCGAAAGCCGATCTCGATCGGTTCGTCGGGCGGCGGCGTGCGGACCGTGGACAGCTCGACCGGCAGCATCACCTCCAGCGGCGTCCCGCGGTACGAGTGCGGGTTGTGCAATGGCCCGGCGACCATGATCAGCCCGCCGCCGCGGTCGCGGACGAAATCCCGCAACAGCTCCAGCACCGATCCGGTCAAGAAGTCCGGGTCGAGATCGCCGAAGATGATCACGTCGTAGCGGAACAGGTCGTCGCGCTTGACGGGGAAGTGCTCCAGGGCCGTGCGGTCTTCGGCGGCGTATTCCAGGTCGGCATCCTGCAGGACGATGTCCAGCTCCAGCGTGCTGTCGCCCTCGCGGAGCGCCTCGCGCTCCAGCAGGTGTTTGAGGTAGCGGAACTCGTAGCGCGGCACATTATCGGCCAGCAGCACGCGAATCGGCTCCTGCCGCACGACCACGTGCTGCGGACGCGAGACGTTGTTCTCCGCGTCGGTCTCGCCGGGCAGCGGTTCGACTTCGACCACGTAATCGAACTCGCCCTTTTCCGGCGGCGTGTACTCCAGCTCCAGCTTCTGCGTCTGGCCGTTGGGGCCGGCGGGGATCGTCTCCCGCTTGAGAATCTCGCCGGAACGCTCTTCCTTGAGCAGGATGTTGAGACTGCGGCCGGCAAAGCCGCTCGACCGGAGGTTGTAATAGAACGTGAGCGGGTCGCCGACGAACGCGATGCGCTCCGAGAGCACACCGTACAGGTGCAGGTCGCGGGCCGGCTCATCGCTGCCGGTGCCGACAGCAAAGATCGGCACCAGCTTGCTGTATGCGGCGGCCGCGGCTTCGGAGAGCCGATCGGCCTCGCCCGTGCTGGCGACGCCGTCGGTGAGGATGACAATTGCGGAGGGCGGCGCGCCCCGCAGATCGTCGAGCACCTTGCGGACGGCCGGGCCGGGGCGCGTCTGCGGCCCCGTGGGCTCAAGTTTGCGCAGGGCCGGCAGCAGCCGCTCGATATCAGCGGGTTCGAGAAAGACTTCGCGGCCGTCGACGATCAGCGGCGAGGCGGTTTCCGAAAAGTGATACACCCGCAGCTTGTGCCGCCGCGCGAGCCGCTTGAGAAAGTCGCCGCCGTCGCCCACCAGCACGGCCTTGGCGAGGTTCAGCCGCGTCGCGTCCTTCAGCCGCGCCTCGGCGAGCAATTCGCGCAAGCGTTCCTGAGCGGCGGCGCCACTGTACTGGTCGGCGAGCTTCATGCTCTCGGAATCGTCGATGAGCACCACGATCGTCGGCAGCCCGGTGCGATCGACGGACAGCTTCAGCTCCGCGAGAAAGAACAGTACCAGCGCGATCGCGGCGAGCCGCAGTCCCGCGAGCACGAGCCGCGTTCGCAGCCGCACCGCGCGGGCGTCGCGGAAATACACCCACAGCACGAACAGCACAGCCGCGGCGGCCACAATCAGCATCAGCCAGGGCGGCAACGGCCAGCGCCAGGCGAAGTTCCACTGAGTACCCTGCCCGGCCTCGACCGGTGGCACACCGAGATACCATTCCGCCGCTCGCTTCAGAGAATACATCCAGAGTTACCGGTGGAAGCGAACGTTGTCTCGCGGAAGGCGACGTGTTCCGTAGGGTGGGTGTCCGTTCGATTATATGGCCGCAGCGATGGAGCGTCGATGATCGATGGTCGAGGTCGCAGTGGGGGTGGCCGGGGCGCAAGAGACGGACTGACGAAGCTGTCGCTGGGAAGACCGGGGCAGTGGGAATCGATTGGTGACTCACACAGCCCCGGTCTGCCGCCAGCACAGAGACTCACACACGCTGCTGCGCCCCGGCCACCCCACCGCGGAGTATCCGGCTTCTTCCGCGGCATCTGGAAGCTCTCGGCACGCTGCGATAGGATGCCGGTGTCTCCCGGGGGTTCTTTTCCGCGGGAGGAGTTCAGCTCGAGAGCGTGCACCAGGGAGAAGGGTAGATGGCCATGATCGCCGGTCCGGGGATGCTGGAGATTCTGTTCCTGTTGATGGGCGGAGGATCGCTGGCGGGAGCGTCGCTGCTGGGACTGCCACCGGGCGAACGCAGCGAAGTCCTTGTACAGTGTCCCGCCGAGGACGCGCTGTTGTATGTCGAATGGGCCGAACGCTCGTCCGGCAAACCGGGCGGCGAGGGCATTGCGGGGCTGGCCGCCGATCCTGAAATTCAGGCCTTCATCGCGAAGGTGCGGAAGGCGATCGAGACGAACATCCAGGCCGAGACCGCGGGCGCCGGCCAGGTCGAACGCACGATGGGCGAGAACCTGCCGCCGCTGATCATCGAACTTCTCAACCGGCCGGGTTGCTTCTTCCTCGAATTCGACGAGAAGGCCCGGCCGATCGAGGGGGGCGCCGAGGGATTGCCGAATGTCGCGCTCATCGCACTCTCGGGCGCGCGGGCCGCGCTGGTGGTCGATGGCGGGGCGCAGGCCGAAAAGATCGCCGAACGCGTGCAGGCGTTGGTCGATCTTCTCCCGGAGCGGATTCGCAAAGACAACCTCGATCACCAGCCGCTGTCGGTGTTTGACGTTGGTCCGCCGCTCGTGCTGCATCGGCACAAGAACTTCTTCCTCATCGGCCTGGGGGCGGGGACCGTCGACCGGGCGGTCGAGGGTCTCGACGGCGAGCGAAAAGGACTCGGGGAAAACGCGCGCTTTCAATCGGCCCTCAAACGTGTGGCCGTCGAGCAGACGGCTTCGATCACGTGGGCCAACGTCGAAGCGATGCTGAAGAAGGCCGCCGCCGTGCTGGGACCGGAAAGCGAAATCGTCACGTCGATGGCGAAGACGCTGGGGATCGACACGGTCGGCTATGGCATTTCCGTCATCGGTGTCGAAGACGGCCAGATCGTCTCCCGCGGCTTCAAACAAACCGGCGGCAACAACGAGGGGCTTTTGGCGCTGACCGCCGGCCGCGGCATCACGACCGCGGACCTCGCCCTGGTGCCCGCCGATGCCGATCTCGTCTATGCGTTCAGCTTCAACATGCCAAAGGTGCTGGCCGCGGCGCGGCAGATTGTCCGCACCGCCGATCCGCCGTCGGCGGAGAAGTTCGATGCAGTCCTGAAGCAACTCGAGAGCGACCTGGGCTTCTCGTTTGAGCAGGACCTGTTCGAGGCGTTTGGCGACGTGTGGGTGGTGTACGATTCCCCCTCGGCCGGCGGCGTGTTTCTTACCGGGGCCGTGCTGGGCGTGGAGGTCCGCGATGCGCAAAAGGCCGAGCACGTCTTTTCGCAGTTGATGAAGGTGCTGAACCAGGTGCTGCCCGGCGAACTGCCGGGGCGCTTCGGCGGCCGGTGGCGGCGGGGCGTGTACCTCAACAACGAGAAGTTTCTGGACCGCACGATCTATTACGTGAACACGGTGGGCGACGACGTGCCGTTCGCGCCGGCGTTTACCGTCACCGACAGCCAGATGCTCGTCGCGCCGCACCCGCAGGCGCTCAAGGCGCACCTGCGGTTCCTGGCGGACAAGCAGATTGCAGGCGGCGATTTCGGCTCGAAGCGCGGCGCGCTGCTCGAATCGGCGGGGACCACCGGCGAGACGATTTGCTTCTCGTATAGCGATGCCCGGCAGCTCGTCCGCGTCGCGTATACGCTGGCACCGTACATCGGGCAGCTCATCTTCGCCGACATTCAGCGCTACTCGGACGGCATCGACATCTTCGCGTTGCCGTCGGCTCGGGCGATTCTGCCGTATGTCAGCGAATCGGTGAGCACCGTGGTGCGCACGAAGGAGGGCCTGCGGGCGGATTCGCGCGGCGGACTGCCGCTGCCTGTGGGCGGTGGCGGAGTGCTGGCGGTGAACGGGCTGGCGTGGTTTTTGATGGCGATTCCTGCGCGGGCGAGGCCCGTAGAGCCGCCGGCCGCCGCCATCCAAATCGACTCGCTGGATCGCGGCACGGAGACGGAACGGGCGATTGAGGCGCCGCGTCCGCGCAGCGCGCAGCGGGGCCACAACGTCGCCGCGACGGCTGGTTAGTTTTGGCCGGGCGCGACACACGAGAGACTGCGTATGCCGGATCTTCCCGCACGTCCGCCGCGCACGACGACGTTTGTGGTGGCGGCGGTCGCATTCGCGGCCGCCGCCTTCCTGCTGGCGTGGGTCTTGCGCGTGCTGGCCCGCGAGCGATTGGCGGGCGTCTCGCCGTGGCTGGCGCATCCGGCGAGCATCGGTGCGGCGGCGCTCGTACTGTTTATTGTGGTGCTGATTGTGCGATCCCTCCGCCGGTCACCGCGCGTATAGCGTTAGCCGCGACTTGCCAGGACAAAACGTTTAGCCGCGACTCGACAGAGGAGCGCTCCGCCGCGAGCGCTCCCAGACACGCGCTCCTCTGGCGAGTCACGGCGAACGGTGTGGTGGGGAACTGCGTTCATGGCTTCGAATTACCCAACACACGAGATCGACGCCGCGGGTGGTGCGAAGCCGGCACGGCCGCGACGCATCCACTGGAAGACGGCCGTCATCATCGTGCAATGCGGGGCCCTCGTGGGGCTCATCTGGTGGAACTGGTTCGCCGCCGACCGCACCTACAAGGTGATGTCGCTGTACTACGTGGTGCCGGGGACGGCGCTTGCGCTCGTGGCGTGGTGGGTGCTGTTCTCCGGCTTTGCGCGGAAAACTCGGGCCATCGGCGTGGGTGTGCTGCTCGCGGCTGCGGGGCTGTTCGTCCTGCTGGTCCGCGTGGAAGGTTTCGGGGGCGATTTTCTGCCGCAACTCGCGTGGCGCTTCGCGGCGACGGCGGAGCAGCGGGCGCAGGAGTTCTGGCGGGCGCGACGCTCTTCGGCCGATCTTCGCAGCGCGCCGCACGGCAACGGCACAAACGCGGAAGCCGCCGCCAAACGTGTCGCAGAAGCCGCGGATGCCAGCGAGCCCAGCAGCGAACTGCCGATCGCGGCGGACGACTGGCCGCGGTTCCGCGGGCCGCTCGGCGACGGCATCGTTCGCGGCGTCACGCTCGAAGCCGACTGGGACGCGCGGCCGCCGGAAGAGGCGTGGCGGATCCCAATCGGCCCCGGCTGGTCGTCGTTCGCCGTCGTGGGCGACCTGGCCTTCACGCAGGAGCAGCGCGGGCCGGACGAATGCATCGTCTGCTACGACCTCGAGACCGGCAGCGAACTCTGGGTCCACGCCGATGCGGGCCGATTCTCGAGCACGGTCGCGGGCGACGGACCGCGGGCGACGCCCACCATTGCCGACTCGCGGCTGTATGCGCTGGGCGCGCTCGGCCGGCTCAACTGTCTCGATCCCTTTACCGGCCGCGTGCTGTGGACGACGAACATCCTCGAAGACGCGGGCGTCCAGAACCTCATCTGGGGCATGGCCGGCTCGCCGCTGGTGCTGGGCGACCTCGTGATCGTCAATCCCGGCGGAAACGCTGCCACCGGAGCGAACGCCGGCGTCGCTGCCTACGACCGCAAGACCGGCCGGCGGGTGTGGGCGGACGGCGACCGTCCGGCCTCGTATTGTGCTCCGCGCTTGGAAGTGCTGGGCGACCTGCGGCAGGTGCTGGTGCTCGACGGAGTGGGGCTCCACGGCTACGCACCCGCG
>JAHWKJ010000253.1 GCA_019347905.1 Planctomycetota bacterium | reverse complement strand
TCTCGAGCACCCGGTGGCAGCCGACCTGCGGCCGGGCTGGAACACGCTGGTCGCGACGACGACGCCCGCGGCTTCCGCCAAAGAAGCTAACGATCTCAAGTTCAGCATCGGGCCGGTGCTCACCGGCGACGACGGCCAGAAGCAGATGCGCGTCCTCTGGCGGTTCCAGAACGGCGACGATTGGACGCTCGACAACGGCCGCTACCGTCACCGCAGCGGCCCCGAAACGAAATCGCTGCGGCTGTCGCTGCGGCTGTACTGGGCCGGCATGCGGCTGGAAACGCTCCCGCTCAAGGAGGGCGATTTCGTGGTCGAGGGGCGGCCTGATTCGATCTACATGAATCCTTCGGTGACCGCGACCGTCTTCGTCAATGGAAGTCCCCTGAATACGTTCACGACCGAGAAGCGGCAGGTCGTCATCACGCCCCTGTTGCGCAAGGGCTACAACGAGGTGCGGCTGGTGTCGGCACGCGTCGGAAACTCTCTCGCCGACAACGATGTGTGGATTCACGTTCTTGGTCCGGCCCAGTGGAACCCGACTGCTGATCGCTTCGAACTGCGGCCGATCGCCGCCGTGAGCGGCCTGACCGGCTGGCGGCGCAACCGAAGCACCGGACTTCTGGAGAACACCGTCGATCCCGAATCCGACACGGTCGAGCGGGTGATTCCCCTGTATCTGCCCGATGCGCCGCAGGCGGTGGGCCGGTTTCCTGCGGCGCCGACCATGGCCGTCTGGAGCGAACGCTCGAGCCAATACGAGGAGGCGGCGCTCTCCAGCGAGCTGCGCGTGGACGGTCAGCTCGCGGCGCATTTCACGGCCGATTCTTCGGAGACGCTGGCGCCGCATCTGAAGATCGGCCGCTGGCACGAGTTTTCGCTCACAACCACCGCGCACGATCCGGTTGCCGGCCTCACCTCACTGAAGTTCCAAGTTGGCGCCGCGCAGCGCGGCGAGGATGGCCGACCCATCATGTCGCCGGTGCTGTGGACGTTTCAGAACGGCGACGACTGGAGCCTGCGCGAAGACCGGCCGGTGCACCGCCTCGACCCCGAGGCGCGCGAGGTGACGCTGAGCTTCCGCCTGCTCTACGCAGGGCTGGAGCACGAAGGACGTCCCGTCGGCAAAGGCGATTACGTCTTGTCGGGCCGACCCGAGTCGGTTTACGAGAACCCCGCAGTCACGGCCACGGTGTTCATCAACGGCACGCCGCTGAACAGCTTTACGAACCAGCCCCGCCAGCTCGTGATCACGCCCTTGCTCAAGCCGGGCGAGAATGAGATCCGGCTCGTCACGGCCAGGGTCGAGAACGGCCTGTCGGACAACGACATGACGTTCACCGTCGCCGGGCCGGCCGTCTACAACGTGGGACGCGGCGAGTTCGATCTGCCGCAGATCGCGACCTTCAACAGTCTCCAGGGCTGGCGCCGCGATCCGTCCCGCGGACAGCTCACGGCCGTCGATGCCCCGAAACCGAACACGTTTGAGCGAAGCATCCACCTGCGACTCGAGGATGTTTCCCCGCCGAGATAATCAACGCGGCTTCGTTCGCCCTCGCTGTACCTTGACCGCGATGGGCTCGGCGTGGTGGAGGAGCTTGGGTCGTGCGGCGCTGCTGTTGAATCCGCCGGAGTGTCGCTGGATGGCAGGCGATCAGCGCTTGCGTGCCTTGCCACGCCGCCCGGCGAACGTCTTCATACGCCGCAGCGTTTCGGGACTGACGTGGTGCTCGATGCCTTCGGAGTCGATCGCTGCGGTTTCCTCGCTCACTCCCAGCGCCAGCAGGAACTCGTAGACGATCTCGTGGCGCCGCCGTGACGCATTCGCCAACTGCGCCCCCTCGCGCGTGAGCTCGATCGGGCCGTACGGTTCGGTGGTCACCAGCCCCGCCCGCCGGAAGCGCTCCACGGCCCGGTTCACCGTGACGTGGCTGACTCCGAAGTGCCTGGCCAGATCGATGACGCGGCAGGACCCGCTGGTTTCGATCGAGTCGGAGATCGCTTCCACATAGTCTTCGGCGAGTTCTGTGGAGTGGTCGTCGCGCGTCCGCTGGTGCTGCCGCGTTCCGCTGGGTCGCTTCGCCATCACCACTCCACGTGCGCCGCCACGCCTTGTCGCCTGCCCGTAACCCGCTCCTGAAGTGAAGCAACTTGCAGATGGCTTCGCAACTCGAAAACCGGTCACCCGCGGCTTGACACGATTGTATCCTCGGCTACAATCGCCGCCGATGTAGCGCGTGCTACATTCGGCGCGACACCAGGCAGAGCGGAGAGTGCCATGTCCCTGAAGCGGCGCGGGTTTACGCTGATCGAATTGCTGGTCGTGATTGCGATCATCGCCATTCTGGTTTCGCTGCTGCTGCCGGCCGTTCAACAGGCGCGGGAAGCTGCGCGGCGGACGCAGTGCCGCAATCATCTCAAGCAGATCGGTCTCGCGATTCACAACTATCACGAGGCGTTTCGCACGCTGCCGATGGCCACGCACTGGGCGCCGAACGGGACGCTGTACAGCGCATTCACGGCGATCCTGCCGTATCAGGAGCAGAATCCGCTGTATGCCCGGTACGATGCCGATGCGCCATCGTACGGCACCTTGAACGAGAACGTCATCGGCCAGCGAATCCCGGTCTATCTCTGCCCCTCCATGGTGCTGCGCCGCCCGGTTCCGGATACCGCCTGTGGCGAACGGGAGCGGGCTCCCGGCAGCTATGCGGTCTGTACCGGAACTCGGAGCGGGTTCGGACGGGTGCACGATGGGGCGATCGTCCCGCACTCGGTGGGCCCGACCCGCTTCCGGGACATCCGCGACGGGACATCCAGCACGTTTCTGGCAGGCGAAATTGACTACGGGCTGGAAAACTTCACGTGGTCTTCCGGTCCGTGCCGGGGCGCGCCGAAGTACGGGACCGCCGTCTGGGGGATCGGTCATCCCGGTATGTCGATGGCCGCGACTGTCGGCCTGTTCAACAGCGACCGGCTGGTCAACGGGTTTGCCGAGTACGAGACATTCCGCAGCGACCACCCGGGAGGCGTTCATTTCGTGATGGTGGACGGGGCAGTTCGTTTTGTCAGTGAGGTCATCGATGACCGGCTGCTGGATGCTCTGGCCACGCGCGCCGGCGAAGAACTTGTGTCCGGATTTTGAACATGGACGATCCACGGGAACCGCGTCGCTTCATCCGGCGAACTGCCTGGTGCGCGGTGCTGGCGACAATCCTGCCGGGATGCGGTGGAACGGACGGCCCGGAACGCGTCGCCGTCGACGGCGAGGTGACGTTCGGCGGACGGCCGGTGGCGAGAGGTTCCATCCTGTTCATCCCGATTGACGACACGCGAGGCCCGAGGGCGGGGGCTGTCGTCGAAGACGGACGGTACCGTCTCCCCAAGGATCGCGGGCCGGTGATCGGGCGACTGCGCGTGGAGATCCGGGCCGAACGGGAACTGGGTTACGACATCACCGAACCCACGGAAAGCGTCAAGCACATTGGCGAGCCGCTCCCGCAGGGCGAGATCCCGCCCAGATACAACGACCGTTCCACGCTCGTCGTCGAAACGACGGCGGATGGGGAGAACTCGTTCGACTTTCACCTGCCCGCGGAACGCTGAACGATGCTGCGGGTTCACCGGCACCGGCAAGAGAGGAGATAACGGATGGCTCGGAGATCATCACTCGTAGGACTGATGTGCGTGTTTCTGGCGGCGGGATCTCCCGCGCGTGCCGGCAAGGACTGGCCCAGCTTTCATAATGGCGGCGATACGTCCGTGGAGTTGCAGAATCTCCCGCTGGAGTGGTCTCCCCACGAGGGGATTGCCTGGAGCCTCGAATTGCCCGGATACGGGCAATCCGCGCCGGTGGTCTGGCAGAACCAGGTGTTCATCACAGCGGTGGCCGGCGACAACAAGGAACGGAATTTTGTTCTGTCGTTCGATGGACGAACGGGCCGCTGCCTGTGGCGACAGGAATTCCCCGCCACCGTCAGGATGAAGAACAGCTACATGGTCAGCCGCGCCGCGCCGACTCCGCTGGTGAACGCCACCGGCGTGTACGCGATGTTCGAAAGCGGCGATCTGCACGCGCTCTCCCACGAGGGTCAGCCATTCTGGCAGCGCACATTCTTTGATGGTGCCGAACGTGCCTTTCAGAACGGGCACGGCTACGGGGCATCACCGGCTCAGACCGAAACATCCGTGGTGCTCTTGATCGATCATCGCGGGCCGTCCTGCCTGATGGCCCTGTCCAAGCAGACCGGCGAACTCGTGTGGAAGACGGAGCGCTCGTCACGGGCCTCGTGGACCTCGCCGCACGTCATGCAGGTGGGTGGCAGCACGCAAGTGATCGTGAGCTCGAACGGAACCGTCGATGGATATGATGCGGAGACCGGGCGCCAGCTCTGGTCGCATGAGGGGCTCAGCGGCAATCTGATTCCCTCGGCCACCATCCACGGAGACCGCGTCTACGTGGGCGCGTCCATCGGCCAGCGCGACTCCAACGCCGTCGCGGCGGCGGTCTCGAACTGCTGTCTGCAGATCACGCCCCGACAGGCTCCCGGATACCGGCTGCTCTGGCAGGCCGACAAGGCGGTCTGTGACTACGCGAGCCCGCTGGCGCATCGGGATCACGTTTACTATCTCAACAAGGTCGGCGTGTTGTACTGTCTGAATGCGGCGACCGGCCAGCAGCGGTACGTGAAGCGGATCGGCACTCCGTGCTGGGCCCAGCCGATCGCGGCCGGCGAGCGGCTGTACTTTTTTGGCAAGAACGGCGTGACAAAAGTGATCGGGGCGGGTCGAATTTCGAGCAACTCGCGTCCAACCGTCTCTGGAGCAGCGACGCTCCGCCGCTGCCGGAGCGGTCCTATGGCTATGAACCCGAGGATGAATCCGACACGCGTTCACCGGACGCGAGCCGGGAATACCTCGATCCGATTGTGTACGGAGTGGCTGCCGTCGAGGGAGCATTCTACGTCCGGTTGGGAACGCATCTGTTCCGCGTTGAAGGCCAGGTCCGCGGGGAGTCCGTTCGAGACGTGTGCACGCTCCCGCCGTAGCATCACTCACCGGCGCCTGGAAGCTGCTCGATCCATGTGCGGATGAGCTCGACAGCGGCAGGGTGCGCGACATTGGTGGCCAGCGGGGGCATCTGCCGTTCGCCGCGGACGCGGATGCGGTGCAAAAGTTCCGACCGCTGCGGCTCGCCGGGGACGAGCAGCTTCGTACCGCCAGGCCCCAGGTGCGGCTCGCGCGGCTTCTGGTCCACGAGCAACAGCTCGCCCAGCGGGCGGTGGTCATCGAGGAGCGGCTGCTTTGCGATGCCGTCCTTCGTGTGACAGACGCCGCAGTTGACATCGAGCCACGCACGCGCCAGCCGGTTCGTCAGCGCGCCGTCTTTTCGGCTTTGACGCCAGCGGGGAAGCTCGACCTGCCAGTCCGGATACGCCTCGAGTTCGCCGTCGGCGATTGCGGGACGATTCGCAAACGCGCCCAGCCGTGCGAGTGTTTCAATCTGATTGACGGTCCCGCCGCCACATTCGTGGGTGCGGTTCATCTGCCGCGCGTTCCAGCCCAGCACGAACTTCGCGGCCGGGGTGTGGCAGGCCATGCAATCGGCGCGGCTGGGGAAGTACCACGGCTGGCGGACGACGCCTTCAGGCGTTTCGACCTCGTACTCGCGCGTCAGCGAGCCGTCGAGCAAGCGGGCCTCGGTCTGCTCTTCGTTCCAGAGATAGGTGTAGCCCACCCAGCCGTGTGGAGCGCGGAGGAACAGCCGCGTTTCCAGCCGCCGCAACGTCGCGAAATCCGGGTCGGCGGGCGTCACCTCGTAGTCGCGCACGCGTGGCAGAAAGAACGTCTTGATGAACACCGTGCCGACGGGGAACTCCCACTTCTCCCGGTCGTAAAACGTGATGGACTTCGCCCGCGGCAGCGCAAGGAAGCGCTGCTTGACGGCGAAGTCGGACCAGAAGGGCACGTTGACGTCGTACGGAATGCATCCCGCCACCGGCTCCAGCTCGCGGACCGATGCAAACAGTCCGGTTTCTGTCAGCGTCCGAGGAAAGGCGGCGCGGATCGCTTCCAGATCAGCCTCGCGGCGGCGCAGCCGGTAGATGTTTCCGTCGAAGGCCGTGAGATACAGCTCGCCATCGCGGCCTTCTCCGAAGGCGGCGATCTCCAGACCTGTTTCCGCCACGCGGCGGTTCCGCGGTGGGTCGTCCCGGCCGGTCGAGACCGCCCACACGACGCCGGTCACGTAGTCGGCGTAGAAATAGTCGCCCCGGAATTCCGCGAGCTCGCGGCCACGATACACCCTGCCGCCCGTGACCGATTGACCCTCGTTGTGGAAGTACTCGGCGACGGGTTCGATCAGGTCCTCGTCGGTGGGTGTGGCTTCAATGAGGTACGGGTGCCGGCCTTCGCGGAGGTTCCAGCCGTAGTTGCCGCCGCGGACGATGCGATCGACTTCCTCGTACCGGTCCTGGCCCACATCGCCGGCCCACAGGTCTCCGGTCTCGCGGTCGAAAGCCAGCCGCCACACATTCCGCAGCCCGTAGGCCCAGATCTCGCCGCGGGCGTCCTTGCGGCCGACGAAGGGATTGTCCGGCGGGATGGCGTAGTTCCTGCCTTTGTCGCGGCGGTCGACGTCGATGCGCAGGATGGAGCCCAGCAGCGTACCGAGATTCTGGCCGTGGCCGTGCGGATCGCCGGCGGCGCCACCGTCGCCCAGTCCGACATACAGGAACGCGTCGGGGCCAAACTCGATGCTGCCGCCGTTGTGGTTCGGATAGGGCTGCTCGATCTTCAGCAGCACTTCTTCAGAGTCGCGGAGGGCACGGTCCGGATTCGCCGCGTCGACATTGAAGCGGGACACGACCGACGTTCGCGGCGGCGTCGAGTAGTAGACGAAGAACTCGCGGTTCTCGTCGAACTTCGGATGAAACGCCAGCCCCAGCAGGCCTTCTTCGTTGCCTTCACGCAGCACCACATCCCGCAAGTCGAGAAATACGGCGGCATCGGCGGCCGTGTCGCTGTTCTCGAAGACGCGGATTGTCCCCCGCTGCTCGACAACAAAAGCGCGGCTGCCGTCGCCGGGAAACTCGATCGCGACCGGCCGCTGAAACTTGAGCCGCGGGTAGACGCGGGCCGCTTCGAGCGGCAATGGATCGGGCGAGCCCATCAGGCGCGACGTGTCCACCGCCCGGAATTCGGCTGGCCCGCCGCCAGGCCCTCGCGGTGTCTGCGGCCGCTCATCCGCGATGGCAGCGCCGCTCCCGGCGGCGACCCATAGCGAGCAAACGCACCAGGACAGTCTAAATGCGCCACGTCTCGTACTGATCATAGTGAGGTCAACCCCACGCTTCCGAAGTATCGAGCCGACGACGACGCCATTCTCGCCATCGCGGGGCCATGCCAGCATCGGTGATTTCGTCGCACCGCGGATGGGGGAACCCCCGCAGCCGGCACGCTGCACCGCGTGACGACGCACGACGACTGGCTGTTCCAGCCGTTGCCGATCCCCCTTGGCCGTTCGGGGCACATCGGCTAAATTCCGTCCACGCGCGGTGGAACCGCTGCACGGCTGGTGAAGACAGGAGGTCGAGAATGTTTCCCGTTCGCGCGATGGGCCTGCTGGCTGTGGCCTTGTTCGTTTGCGGCTGCCACGAACTGCAGCCGCACCGGCTGCAGCGGCTGAATCGCGGACCGGATTACACGCAGCCCTCGCTGTATTCGGTGCCCGACCCGTCGGCAGCGCAAGACGCGGGCGGGCCTGTGAAGGACTCCCATGTCTCCAGCCGCGATTCCATCCTCGAGCCTGACGCGCCGACGCTTCCTGCGGACTGGGCTGTGCGCGACGCTGCTGTTCGGCCCATCGGCGATTCGACGGACGATCGCTGAGGGGTCGCCCAAGCGCGGTGCGTCCGTCGAAAAACAGCTTCAGTACCACTCGAAGGTGCCGGCGAACGCCGAGCCGGAACTGGCGCAGCTCGTCGAATCGTGGCTGACGCCGCTGGAGCATTTCTACATTCGCAGCCACGGTCCGGTGCCGGAGATCGACCCGCGCGAATACCGCCTCTCGGTCGAAGGCCTGGTCGAGAAGCCGCTCAAGCTCTCGCTCGAAGATCTGGAAGGCCTCGCGCAGACCGAAACGACCGCCACGCTCACCTGCGCCGGCAACCGCCGCAGCGAGCACAGCCGGCAGCGAAAGGTCGAGGGCGTGCCGTGGGGTCCGGGGGCCATCGGCAATGCCCGCTGGCAGGGCGTGCGGCTGTCGGAAGTGCTGAAGCGGGCCGGCCTCCGCGACGAAGCCCGGCACGTGTGGTTCGAGGGCCTCGACCAGGTCGCGCACCAGGGCCAGACGATCGCCTTCGGTGGTTCGATCCCGCTTGCCAAAGCCATGGGCGACTCGCCGATGGCGCCCGGCGCGCTGCTCGCCACCCGCATGAATGGCCAGCCGCTGCCCGCGGATCACGGATTTCCGGCACGGACTGTCGTGCCAGGCTATATCGGCGCCCGCAGCGTGAAATGGCTGGGACGGATCGTCGTCAGCGATCATCCGTCGCCGAATCACTATCTCCAGGAAGCCTACAAACTGGTGGTCGAAGACGGCGATCTCGCCTGGGCCGAAGCAGCGGCGATCTACC